>JBDTUL010000434.1:0-5595 GCA_040007735.1 Gammaproteobacteria bacterium
GCGGACTGCGCGTCAGGGGTGTCCAGCCGCGACAGCCCGAGCTTGCTCAGTGGCCATTCCATCACGGCGTTGCCAGTTCCGATGACCGTGCCGTAACCATAGAGTTCAGCGGCGATCTCGGGGTATTGCATCGCCGCGAACATCCAGGTGAAGGCACCCGACTTGACCTCGGCAAATGCTTCCTCGATGAACTGCGGTAGCAACTGGAAGACCTCGCGGGTCTTGCCTTTACGCATGAGTTCGATCATGCGCATGTCCCATTTGTAGCCCTCGTAATTCTGCGGGTGCTCCTGCGACATGTCCTCGGGAATTGCCGGCTCTTCGTGGAAGTGCCAGTGCGAAAGCGTATTGGACGCGAGCAGCACCGCGAGCTTGCCGCTCCTGCGAATGGCTTCACGAGTGGCCTTGCCGAGCAGGTCCATCTCGCCCATGCCTTCCTTGGTGTTCAAGTAGTAGGGGGAGTTGTTGGCGGAGATGCAGACGATCGGGATGTCCCATTCCGGTCGGATCATGTGCAGGGTGGTGATCGTTCCGTAGTCGACGCGAAAATTGGGGTTGCGCATCATCTTGGTCACCAGTCCGAGCTTGCGGCCTTCGTCCGCACAGGACTCGGCCAACTCGACGTCGACCTCGAGCGAGAAGCGGTAGCGGAACAGATTGGGGAAAATCGGATCCACCGATTTGCCGCTCATCTGTCGCACACCCAGGAAGTGGTGGCCGACCTGAGTGATCCAGTGAGGCGTGTGAATCAGCAGGACGTCGGGTTTGAGTTCGGCCAGACTCGCGCGAGCACGTTCGTAGGCCCACCGCAGCGGTTCCCAGCCGCCCTGGGAGCGGGGTTCGTTCTGCTCGGGGTTCTCTCCATAGACCAGATGAGGCGGGTGCGGGGCGAGGAAGCCCGAGAGTATTTCGCCTTGTCCCATGTGAGGTGTCCTCCTGGGTGATGCACCCAGAGATTAGGCCGTATGCGTCGTATCAGGCAGCAGAGTCTAGGAACTCGTGGTCGCGAAGTCAAGCAACGATCGCAGCGGGTTTATTGGTACTTATCCGTAGTTCCAGGCGAGTCGGCCCGCATTGACGACGCTTGTTCTTTCCACTATAAATCGGAGATTGAATTCATCCTGCGGGGAAAAGGACGTGTACATGCAAAATTGTCCCGTCAGGTCGGCGCGATGAAAGCGGCAGGCGGACGGATGCACGCACATGTAGGCCACGCAGAGGTTGGCGAACCCGCCGGGGTGGATCCCCGCGACGCAGATCCCCGCGACGCGATTTCGGCTGAATCCCGCAAAATCCTGGATGACTTCACGCTTGAGAGTATTGCCTCCCATCTGCTACGCCGTGCGCATTTTTCGGCTGAGGATCTGTTCGCCAAGGAGTTCTCGAACGAATCGATCACGCCGCGTCAGAAGGCCGCTCTGGTGATGCTGTATCAGTACCCGGGGCTGAGTCAGAACGCGCTGGCCGACAAGCTGTTCATGGACCGCAACACGGTGGCCGATATGGTCAGGCGCCTCGCGTCCAATGGGCTGGTTCGGCGGACTGCTGCCAGAGCAGACCACCGCGCATATGAGCTGTTCCTGACGGTCGAAGGGGCCACGCTGCTCGACCGTGTGATGCCGCGCGACGTCAGGGTCGAGCAGAGTGTGCTGGAGCGCCTGCCGATCGAATACCGGCCACTGTTCATCAAGTGCATCCGTCTGATCGTCGAGCGCCGGCCTGACACGCTCAGATCTCTGCAACGCTGCGACCCCATCAATCCAACCTGACCCAATCACCATGCAATTCAATCTCGGTTTCGTCCTGATGTCGATCGTTGCCGTCATCATCGCCATCGCGCTGTTGTGGTGGGTCCTGTCCAGGCTTTATCAACGGTCAACCACTGAGCGCGCGTTCGTGCGAACCGGGTTTCTTGGGCAGCGCGTCGCCATCTCGGGCGGCGCTCTTGTGATTCCAGTGCTGCATGAAGTGACCTGGGTCAATATGAACACCATGCGGATCAGCCTGGTGCATCACAACGAGAATGCGCTCATCACACAGGATCGGCTGCGTATGAACGTGGATGCGGACTTCTACATCCGGGTCAAGGCTGATGCCGCTTCGGTGAATGCAGCGGCGCGATCGCTCGGGTCCAAGACGGCTTCGGCCGAAGCGATGCGCCAGTTGCTAGAGGCGCGGTTCAACGATGCGTTGCGTACCGCCGCAGCTGAGTCGACCATGGAGCACCTGCACGAGCACCGCAGCGACTATTCGGCGCGGGTGCGGGCCCTCGCCGCGACGGGGATCGACTCAAGCGGCCTTGTGATCGACAGCGTGTCCATTTCCAAGCTCGATCAGGCCTCACGCGAGTTCTTCAATCCGAATAATGCGTTCGACGCGGCGGGCCTGACCATCCTTACCGCCGAGATCGAGGAGCGGCGCCAGCGTCGCAACGAGATCGAGCGGGATTCGCAGGTGGCGATCCAGCGCAAGAACCTCATGGCGGAACAGCAGATGCTGGAACTGCAGAAAGAGGAGGAATACGCGCGCTTGCAGCAGGAGCGCGAGATTGCCATCCGGCGCGCGCAGCAACAGTCGCAGATCACGGTGGAGACTGCCGAGATGCACCGGTTGTCGCAGGTCGCGGAAGTGAGTGCCGGTGAAGCGGTGGAGAAGGCCAGAATCGCGTCCGACCGCTCTGTTCGAGAACAGAAGATCCGGCTGGAGCAGCAGATCCGCGAGATCGAGATCGAGAAGTCGCGCAGCGTCGAGATGGCAGAGACCGAACGACGCAAGGCGCTGGAGTTGGCCCAGCAGCAGATCGAGATCGAGATCGCAGGTCATTCGAAGCTGCGCAATGAAGCCCTCGCCAAGTCGGAATTGTCGAGAGCTGAAACGGTTCGGGCGGAGGAAAGCGTGATCACTGCGCGGGAACTGGAGCGCGCGCAGCGCGAAAAGGCACTCTCCCTTGTTAATGCCGCCCGTGAGATCGAAGCCAAGGGTCTGGCCATGGTCGCGCAGGCCACTTCGGAACGAGAGGCCGCTACAGAGCGCGGCCAGGCGTTGCAGTTGCTGGCGCAGGCCGATGCCGAAGTGGAGCGGCTACGGGCTCAGTCGGAAGACGCGCGCCATGAGGTCGAAGCGCGCGGACGTCGTGCCATGAACGAGGCTGAGAACATCGCTTCGCCCGAAGCGATGGCTCTTCGGGGCCGCTTGGCGGCGGTGGCGCAGATCGAGGCCGTCATCCGCGAAAGCGCCAAGCCCCTGGAGCGGATCGGCGAAATCAAGATCATGCACGTCGACGGCCTGGCGGGCGCAACCGGCGCCTCAGGCGACGGCAACGCTGGCGGCAGCGGCAGTCTTTCGGACCAGGTCATGAACAGCGCGCTGAAATACCGGCTGCAGGCACCTTTGGTTGATTCGCTGCTCAGCTCCGCGGGTATCGATCCGGCGAAGATCACCGACCTGCTGAAACCCTGAAAGGGTGCGGAAATTGCAAGCCGCTGTTTCATGAAGCCCGAACAACCGAACCTGCCTTCGCGGCTGAGCCGTGAGGCCGGCACAGTCAATATAGTGCTGGTCTCCCAGGCTGGTTGCCCTTTCTGTCGCATTGTCCGGGAGAACTACCTCATTCCGCTCGTGGCAACCCGGCTCCCAGAAGTTCAGGTTGCTGAAGTCGAACTCGCCAATCCGGGTGTCATGCAGGGGTGGTCCGGCGAGGCCACTACGCAGGCCGGGTTTGCTCGTCACTACGAGGTCCGCTTCGCTCCGACCGTGCTGTTCCTCGATGGCGGTGGCAAAGAGATCGCCGATCGGATCGTCGGCTTGTCCAACGACTACTTCGGGGCCTATCTGGAAGCGGCGATCGTCAAGGCCCACGCGCAGGTAACAGCCCGCTGAGGTCTCACCCGGCCGCGGGGTCGCTCGGCACTGCGCTTGATTGCTGTTCCAGCTTTGCCAGGTGGCGATAGATGGTGCGTTCGCTCATACCGAGCCGTTCAGCCACGGTGCGCCGAGACAGACCGCTCGCACATAGCAGGGCCACTTGCTCGGCCAGTGATTGCGGCCGCGTCATGGGTGCAGCACTAGGGTCGCCCGACGGGATGCCAGGCACTACCTTCACGGCTTCGCCTGCGCTAGTGTGGTGACGCACTGCCCATCGAGGCCCCAAAGGCACGTTGCTCGGTGGCAGCGGCTGGGCACGCTCCCCAGACAATCCGCTGCTGGACGAGGTGCCGGTGTCCAGGCCCAGATGCCAGGGTTCGATCTGCCCGCCGCCTGCGCGCTGCGCCGCACGCTGGATCGCGTTGCGCAGCTCACGCACGTTGCCCGGAAACGCGTGGGCGCGCAAACACTGGCGCGTGGGTTCGCTCAACGTGCAGCGCCGGCCGCCCGGAATCCGGTGCAACATCGCCTCCGCGATCAGGAGCACGTCATCGCCTCGTTCAAGTAACGCAGGGACTCGTATCTCGATGCCCGCGAGCCGGTAATAGAGGTCGCGTCTGAAACGACCGGTGTCGATCAGGGAAGACAGTGGCCGGTGAGTTGCGGAGATGATGCGACAGTCGACGTGTCGTGTCTGGTTGGCGCCCAGGCGGCGCACTTCTCCAGTCTCGGCGAAGCGCAGAAGCTTGGCCTGGACCGACAGCGGCAGCTCGCCGATCTCATCCAGAAACAAGGTGCCGCCCGAGGCTTCTTCGGCCAGCCCTATGCGGCGGGAGGTCGGGCCGGTGAATGCCCCTTTCTCATGGCCGAACAACTCCGCCTCGAACAGGGATTCGGGAATGGAGGTGCAGTCGATCACTACCAACGGGCCCCGTTGGCGCGACGACTGGCGATGCAGGAACTGCGCAGCCAACTCCTTGCCGGCGCCGGTTTCACCGGTTAGCAGCACCGGCAGATTCGATGGTGCGACTTCCGCGAGTTGGCTCAGCATGTCCAGGTAGGCGGGACTTGCGCCGACCATTTCATGCGGTCCGCCAGCACTTTCACCCGTGAGGACCCGCACCGACTCGGACATGAGCATCGACCCGTCAGGAAGGATAATGGGCGCGGCAGACAGGCGCACCCGTTCGGCGCGGCCCTTCACGTCGAAATGCACGTGCACGACCTGCGCCGGTCGTCGGGTGGCAAATACGGCCTGATGCGGACAATTCTCCCCGCGCCGATGGCAGGGTTCAGCGGAGCGGTGTGAGACTTCATGGCACTTGCGGCCAACGATGGAGGACGAGTCGGCACCGTATGCCTGCGCGTACGCGGAATTAGCGGCAACTATGGTGTAGTTGGCATCGATAAGCACGAATGGATCCCGATGCGTTTCCAGCCACGCGTTCGTGGTCAGGCTTTCCAGCGGAGTCTTGATATCCACCATGGCGCGATGTCAGTCCGTTGTCAGTGTGCTGTCAGGTGTCATGACAGTTTGGCAGGCTTGAGGTGGCTTGCAAAGTTGTTTGTGCTGCTTCGCGCCGCTTAGACGGGTGGATAGGAGGGAATTGCTGAGTAGGCGGCATGACGGCACAAATGTTGCTTGTATAAGAAAATTCGTGATTGAAAATTCAAAGAAGTGAGGAGACCATGCTGGACGACTTCGAGACGACGCCGGGTTTGACGGGTCGT
>JBDTUL010000435.1:0-5579 GCA_040007735.1 Gammaproteobacteria bacterium
GTCGGCGGGCTCGTGGCCTCGACACGCAAGATCTCAGTCGATGATTTCATGGCAAATCGCTACAGGTTCACGGGCGACAGTGACGCGCGCATTCTCAACCAGGGCTCTATCAACGCGGATGGCGGCTACGTGGCGTTGCTCGGCGCGAACGTCAGCAACGAGGGCACGATTGCCGCCAGACTTGGCACCGTGACGCTGGCTTCGGGCAACGCGTTCACGCTAGACCTCGCGGGCGATGGGCTTCTGAACGTTTCAGTTGACGCCGGCGCCATCGGCGCGCTGGCGCAGAACGGCGGCCTCATCGAGGCGGACGGTGGCCAGGTTCTGCTCACCGCGCAGAGCGCGGGCAGCCTGCTGCCTGCAGCGGTGAATAACACTGGCCTGATTCAGGCGCAGAGCATCTCGAACCACAACGGCACGATCAAGCTGCTGGGCGACATGCAGTCGGGCACCACGAACGTGGCAGGCACTCTCGATGCGAGTGCGCCCAACGGCGGCAATGGCGGGTTCATCGAAACTTCGGCCGCGCATGTAAAGGTCGCGCCGGATGTCACCATTTCCACTGCTGCGCCGGCAGGCGCCGCGGGTGAGTGGCTGATCGATCCTGTGGATTTCACTGTCGCCGCCAGCGGTGGCGACATGACGGGAACCGCGCTCTCGGCTGCCCTCTCCGGCAGCAATGTGACGATCCAATCCACAGCAGGCGCCTCAGGCACCGCTGGCGACGTCAATGTGAACGACGATGTTTCGTGGTCCGCGAACAAGCTGACGCTGAACGCTCAGGGAAACATCAGTATCAATGCCGGGATGAACGGCTCCGGGTCCGCGAGCGTCGCGTTTGTCTACGGGCAGGGTGCTGTAGCGGCGGGCAACACCGGTCGTTTGAACGTGCGCGTGCCTGTGAATCTGCCGGCTGGCGCCAACCTCAGCACGCTGGTGGGGTCGGATGGTTCAGTGGTGAGTTACTCGGTCATCAGTACGATGGCCGGATTGCAGGCGATCAACGCTGGGCTGACGGGCAACTATGCCTTGGGCAGCGATCTCAATGCTTCGGGATTCTCCGGTTATGTACCGCTCGGTGACAGCACGACGCCGTTCTCTGGCATCTTCAACGGCCTCGCGCACACCATCTCGAACCTCAATGTGTCCCGGAACGTCGATAACGGGGGGCTCTTCGGCTACACCGACACCGCAGCTTTGATCACGAGCCTGCGCATGAGCAACACCGTCGTGAGCACCGGCTCGCGCTTCAACGCGGGCAGTCTCGTTGGCTTCAACAACGGCACCGTTCGCGATGTTTACTCCACAGGTGTCACCATCAGCGCGCCTCGTCAAGCGGGCGGTCTCGTCGGCTGGAACCGGGGGCTCATCGAAACCAGTGCCACGGGTACCGGCACGACCGCTGCGACGTTCTACTCCGGCGGTCTCGTGGCGATGAACGACTCCACCGGCACCATTCGCAACAGCTATTCGGGCGTCAACTCCCGCAACTACCTCGAAGTGGGCGGTCTGGTGGGCGGCATGGATGCGGGCACTATCGAGAACAGTTATGCGATGGGCACGCCGTCCGGTGGAACGTCGACCTTTGGAACCGGCGGTTTCGTGGGCTACGTGGGCGGCGGCACGGTCTCCAATAGTTTCTGGAACTCGCAAACCTACTCCGTGGGGGTAAGAACCGGCAGCAGCACGGGAATGACGGGGCTTACGACGGCGGGGATGAAAACGCAGTCGAACTTCGCTTCCGCGGGCTGGGACTTCAACAACATCTGGTACATGTATCCGGGTAGCACCACGCCGCTGCTTCGCGCGTTCATGACGCCGCTGACGGTGACGGCGAACAACGTTTCCGCGACTTACAGCGGGCTCGCATATGCGGGCACGGCGGGCGTGCAGTATTCCGTTACGCCGGACATGAGCAAGATTTCCGGAACGCCGGCGTACGCCAGTAGCGGTGTTGATGTCGGCGGCTATTCGCTGACTCCTTCCGGCATCTACTCCAGCCAGCTGGGTTACATGATTACGTTTGCACCTGGCACTTTGACGATCGATCCCTACGCGGTAAGTCTTACGGGAACCCGTGCATACAACGGCTCGACTGCCATCTCATCGAGCGCTCTCACGATGGGCACGCTGGCACATGGTGAGACGCTCGCTCTGACAGGCACCGGTTCCGTGGTGAGCAAGGACGCCGGGTCGGGCAAGACATTGACGCTCGGAACGCTCGCGCTGACCGGCGGCACGGGCCTCGCAAGCAACTACACATTCACCGGCGGAACGCAGACGGTGGATATCAGCAAGGCGGTACTCACGGCCGGCGCCGTGGCGGCGGCCGACAAGGCTTACGACGGCGATACATCCGCAAGTGTCACGCTGGCTGGCCTCGCGGGTTTCGCGGGCAGCGAAACAGTGGGAGTCACCGGCACCGGCACGTTCAACAGCAAGAACGTTACTGGCGCGAACCTCGTTACCGTGAACAGTGTTGTGCTCGCCGACGGCAGCAATGGCGGTCTTGCGCTCAACTACAGTCTTGCCGGCGGGCAAACGGCGGTCGCGCATATCACGCCGAGAGTGTTGACGGCTCTGGCCTCCTCGATCGACAAGGTTTATGACGGCAACGCGTCTGCCACCGTTACGCTCGCCGGGCTTACGAATCTGGCAGGCAGCGAAACGCTGGGTGTGAGCGGTACGGGCACCTTCAACAGCAAAGACGTTGCAACCGCTAATCTCGTTACGGTTGGCGCTGTGATGCTCGCTGATGGCAGCAACGGTGGGCTTGCCAGCAATTACAGTCTCGCGAGCGGCCAGACGGCCGTGGCGCATATCTCGCCTCAGTCGCTCACGGCATCGGCTGCTGCGTCTGACAAGATTTACGATGGCGGCACGCTGGCGACAGTGACGTTGAGTGGGCTCACGGGTCTCGTGGGCACGGAAACGTTGGGTGCTAACGGCACCGGGACGTTCAACAGCAAGGACGTGGCGGATGCGAACGTCGTTACCGTCAACAGCGTCTCGCTGACCGACGGCACGAACGGCGGGCTCGCGAGTAACTACACCCTGGGGAGCGGGCAGACGGCCGCCGCGCAGATCACGCGAAAGGCGCTGACGGTGCTCGGCCAGGTCGCGGCTAACAAGCAGTACGACGGCAATACGAATGCCACACTGAGCGGCGGAACGCTTTCGGGTGTGATCAGTGGGGAGTCGGTGCAACTCAGTGAGGCGGGCGCATTTGTGTCCGCTGATGTGGGTTCGAATGTGGCTGTCACCGCGTACGACGGCATTGCTGGCGCGGCCGCGGTAAATTACTCGCTGACTCAACCGATGGGGCTCACGGCGAATATCGCCGCGGTCCCCGTGGCGCCGCCGGTTGCTCCTCCGGTTGTGCCGCCTGTTTCGCCGCCTGTGACGCCACCCGTGACGCCTCCCGTCGCGCCGCCGGCACCTGTAGATCTTGCTTCGACAGTGGCCTATCAGAGCGCGGTGGGCGCGGTGACGGTGAATGCAGCGGCGATGTTGGTTCCGTCGATCGCGTCGCCCGCCGCGGGCCCGATGGCCATGGGCGCGCCGGCACCAGTTTCGCCGGGTGAGCCGACGTCGACGGCTTCGATGGCTTCGACAAGCTCATCAGCGTCCCCGACTTCAGGTCAGGGTGCGGCAGGCAACGGGACTCCGTCCGGAGCCCGATATGAAGTCGCCGAGCTGAACCTCACTATCGTCACTGCTGATATGGAAGATGACAATCTGTCGAAGCCGAAACAGACGGCGCGGTGAGGGCGCTATCGCTCGGGCAGAATGCTCAAGCGCGCTTCTACGCTTCGAGTCATCCAGTGGTCTCGGCCGCGGACTCGCTGCAAAGTGGCGAGTGCCGCTTGCAGCTGGAAACGTGCGGAGATCAGCTGCAGGCGAGCGGCCAGACACTCTCCATACACGCTCTGCGCTTCGGCGTGACGCCACCCTGTAGCAGGGTCGTCCGGCGGGCGCAGGGACAATGCCTGGCGGGCCGACAGACAACCCGCGGCGACGTCGTTCTTGGCAAGTTCGATGCGAGACCTGGCGATGAAGGCAGTGCCGAGCTGTTCAAGATCCGGCCCTTTCATCGCGCTGAGTGCCGCGATCGCCGCATCGACCTCCACGAGAGCGTCCTTGCGATCGCCTGCGGCAGATTCGCTGAGCGCGTATTGGACGCGCCCAACGGCACCTTCCATTGGCGGCACATCGCTGAGTCCGGCACGCAACTTTTGCGCAAGCTGTTGCTCCATCACCGCCTGATCCGCGTGCCCTGACAAACGCAGCACGATGCCAAGATCATCGAGGCTGAGTGCCACCGCACGATTGCTTTCGCCGAGCTGGCGTCGGCGTGCGGCCAATACTTCGCGTGTGATGAGTTCAGCTTGGGCCAGGTCGCCCGATTCTCTCAATGCGGCCGCGAGGTGCGCCTTGGAAATGAGCGCGAACGGGTGATCGGGTTTGCCCTGGGCCGCCCAGATCGCCATCGCCTCGCGACTGTATTCCGCGCTACCGGAAAAATCGTCTACGTGCATGCGCAGTACGGCAAGGTTGTTCAGGGTCGTCGCCAGATCCGGATGCCGGCGACCCAGCACACGCGTCTGCATGGCCAACGCTTCGCGATACAGCAGGTCAGCCTCCGGGTAGCGCTTCAGACGATCGAACGCGCGAGCTTCGTTGGCGAGAGCGAGTGCATGCAGAGGGTGGTCGTTCGGTAACAATCGGCGGTAAATTCCTATCGCTTCATCGAATGCCGGCAACGCTTGCGCGATATGGCCTGTCTGCATACGGAACACACCCAGATTGACCAGGTTTTCCGCCACATCGAGATGATTCTCGCCATGCAAGGCGCGAAACATGGAAAGCGACTGCTCAGTGAGCGCGGTCGCTTTTTCGAGCTGACCCATGTCGCCATAGAGTGACGCGAGCTGGTTGAGCTGCTCCGCGATCTGCGCGGCCGGCGCCGGCCGCATCGCGCGTGACAGGGTGAGCGCCTGGTTGAGGAGACTTTCTCCCCTTGCGAACTCGCCCAGTCTGCGTGCGATCTCGCCTTGCAGGGCCAGATCCTGAGCAACCATTGCGCTCTCGGGCTTGCCTGCGGCGCGATGTTCAATACGGGCAGTTTCCGAGTTGCTGGCGGCCGCAAGATAGTCGCCCTTTTCGTATTGCGCGCGGGCCAGCAGCGCGAGCGTGTCAGCGTGAGAGATGTCGCCGCGCTGATTCTCCTGGCGCAGAGCGAGTGCTCGTTGCAGCAGCGTAATCGTCCGCTCGCTTTCGCCGAGACCGGCATAGATCTTCGCAAGCACTACCGAGAACGACGCCTCCAGCTGTGGCTGCTGCGCCAACTGCGCCTGCATTTTCCCGGCGCCCGCATCCAGCACTTCTCGTGCGCTGAGCTTCACGCCACCTGGAGTGCCAGTTGGGTCTGAGACGCGAAATATGTCCACCAGGTACTGGGTAACGGTCTGGGCACGCAGCGCCTCGGCGCGTGCGCTGGATGCTTCTGACAAAGCAAAGAGAGTAGTGCCGAGCAGGGCAACGAGAGCGAGTCCCGCGAGCGCAACTCCGACCGGATT
>JBDTUL010000436.1:0-5578 GCA_040007735.1 Gammaproteobacteria bacterium
TACTTCAATTTTTCGGGCTTTGCTTTCGCCTTCCGGGTGCTCGGCGGGGGCGTATTCAGCAGCCGCTTAACCACCTGATCGAACGGCACCGGTTTCGGCTTTGGTAGCTTGTCCATTGTGCTATCGGGCCGCCGGCTTCTTGGGCGGCGCATTGGCTTCGTTCAGGAAGGTCTTTGTGAACGGCTTGGTAAACTTCGATTTATGCAGCCCACGGACAATCTTCGTGAACAATTCCTCTGACACCGCGGCCTTACCCACCAGCAGCCCTTTTTTCAGCCCTCGATCCAATGTCCCCGCTTCTTCGATACGGCAGAGATTGTAGGCCACGTAACTTGCCTGCTTGATGAACTCGTGCTCGCCAGCCGCGAGCAAACATGAGTCATCAACCGTCTTTGTTCCGACACTGCAAACAGGGGCCAAGATCACCTGATTTGCTGGGCCGTACGGATCGTTGAGGACCACGAAAAGATGGTTTCGGGTGGGATCATGCGCTGGGCCAGATGGATGTAGTAGCGTCGCGCGCCGAGCCGGCAACGGCGTTACATCCGCGCAAACAGCCGATCCAGCTTGCCTTCAGACTCAATACAGTCTGCGAGTTCTCTGGCTTCGGCTTTTGATTTCCCCAGGTGTACCAGCACATCAAAGTGCTTAATCGGGATCGAAGACCCGTCGGGGTCTTTCCACTCGGGGCAGTTCTCGTGTGTGTAATCGCGCAGCGCATATTTAGTCATGTGACCAAACTGCTTCCAGACCTCGTCGATCACTTCGATGTCGGCATCGCTCAGTTGATCGAGATCATCGCGCACAAACTTGTGCGTGAGACCCACGTCGTAATTATCGCAGTCGGTGATCCATTCGTCCCATTTGGCCGAGTCTGAAAGACCGCTTATCAGGTTGAGCGATTGGGATAGAACGGGCCCATGCGGCATTGACGCCAATCGATCAAACGAGATCGGGCAGCCATGCCGGCTCATTGATTCGCGATCCGCAAGGTATAGAAGCTTGTTGAGCTTCAGCACGTTGATCGCGCCGCCCTGTTTGGCCGCAAATAAGGCGGCCATTTGCGCGACTTTGCTGGTTGTGAACATATATTGCAGAAGTCGGCCCTTGACGGGCAACCCGAATCATACTAGGCCAAGCTCCTGTCCGATAGTGGGGGAGTTGTCACTTCCTTTCAACGAGCAAGGAATTTGCCGGCAGAGCCTCGTTCCGCAGTGTTGCGGCCCGCTTGCAGCTGTACACGGCCCCGTAGAAGCTATCTCGTCGGGAAACGAACAAGCCCGGCGCTAGGCCGGGCTAGTTGCCAGATATTCCCGGGAATAATCCTACGGCTTCAGGCAGATCGCCAGTTCCCTCGCCGCCCACTCCAGGGTGGACGCCATAGTCGCCAGCATCACGGTTTCCCGCTCGTTGAACGCCTGCTCGGCTTCCACCATGTTCTGCTTTGCCCGCTCAAGGAATCGCAGGCGGAGCGCAGCCACTTCCGCATGAAGGTCGCGGCTCATGGCTGCGCCCCCTCGAACATGTCGTAGGTGGCCTGCATATCCATCAGTAGGCGACGTAGCGCGGCTTCGCAATCGCCGGCTACCTCGTCACAGGTGAGAGCGCGGCGAAGGCACTCAAGGGTTGCCAGCTCGTCGCAGAGCCTGTCGAAAGCTACCGTCAGCAAGCGCGTCTTCGCGGCTGGGTAAGGCCCGGCTTAGGGCAAAACCATTGAAGCCAGTCCGCCCGTAACGCGCTGGTAGTTCCAAATCGCGTAATCCAAGAGCCGAGGTGACATGCTGGGCACCGTGCTCTTGAGCAGTTCCGCGACGCGCTCCAGTAGCGGCTGGACTTCGGCGACAGCTAACGTTCTCCCCAACGCGCTTTGGATGAAGCGTAAGACCATCCGGTCGGGCTTAACCAGTGCGTCGGAGCCCGCGAGCATCCGAAAGTAAGCGAGCGAGATGCCGCTTCCCTGACCCGGAATGCAGCGGACATCGCGTTCGAGTTCCGCGCCGTGCGCATTGCTCTGAACATCCTGTAGGAACTCAATTCCGTGAGTGCGCAGGGCCGCCGCGAAAAGGCTCACGGCTTCTGCCTTCAGCAGACCGTTACGAACCGAAGTTCGCTGTCGGTTCGCGAATACTTCCTTAGCCATCCTTTCTATTCCCAAGGCCGCAAAGCGCTCGCAAAGGCCAGTTAGCGGTTCCTGCGAGGCCGGCTCAGGCAAATTGCGCCGATCCGATCTGAACTGCTGCAATCCAAAGTGATTACAGTAGCGACGCACAACATTCTTCACGCCGCTGTAGCGAACGCCGATTGAATAAACGGCGTCGATCACACAAAGCGGTAGGCTCTGATAGTAATACTCGTCAGGAAGTTGGGCCGAAGCGAGCGGTAGATGCGCTCGGGCGAACTCGGCAACCAGCGTGGCGTCATCGGTGCTCGTATTCATGCTTTTCCCCTGGCTATCCCAATCCTCGCAGACGGTCTGCGTTTTAACCCGGACGTGAGCGCGCCGGGCGCAGACGTCAATCGCTCTGCACTGGGTCGATCAGCTCCGGCCCGTTGTTCTTCGGCGTATTGACGCGCGTGCTCACCTTATAGGCCACCATCAGATCAGCCGGGTACTGAGCGAGCGCGGCGCGCGCATCATCGGCTGTGCCGTTGAGCCATGCATCGTGATCCTCCCGCCGAAGGATCGCAGGCATCCGGTGCGGGTTGTTGCCGGTGTTGTGGATCTCAGCCATGAGCGCATTCGCCGGCATGGTGATGTGCACCACGCTCTCGGTGGCCGTGCCGTCGACCGCGACGCTGCGATCCCACAGCGCGGCAAAGCCGAACGTCTCCTGATCGTTCAGGTGAATGAAGTACGGAAACTTCTGGCCGGCTGAGTTGAGGTGCCATTCATAGAAGCCGCTTGCGACCTGGATGCAGCGCTGCCCGCGTTTCCACGGCCCGCGATAACTGGCCGCAGTCTCTACCGTCTCGATGCGCGCATTGATGGTGCTGTACTTGGGCGCCACGCCTTTGGCGAAAAAGGGAATCAGGCCCCACCGAAGATTTAAGCCGACTCGCTGGCCGTCCTGAATCCTCACAACTGGCGCCGGCTGAGTGGGCGCGATGTTGTAACTCACCTGCCACGGCGTGCCGTAGGTGTCGAAATACTTCTCCGCCTGGGCGACCTGGCGTAGTCCGTACCGACCGCACATCACGCCGCCGAGAGTTCGTCATCGATCTTCTGGCAGACATTGAGCACGTCGTCGCGCTGGATGCCGTCAGCATCGAACATGAACGCCTGCAAGGCCTCACGCGCGGAGATCAGGTCGGGGGGCGGTAACGTCACCGCATACTCATTCAGAACGCGCAACGCTGCGCGCAGAAGGTCAGGGTGGGACATGCAGGCTCCGAGTCAGGGTGCGCCAGATTCTAGTCTCGGTTCGGGCGAAGTGGCGTCACGTTATCTGCAGGCTCCGCTCGCTGGTTGCCGCTGTTAGAGGGCGCAATGCCCTTATCGTCGGGATGGCGCCTCGAGATTGTCACCATGCGCCTGTCCCCGTCCTTGCGACAGAAGTAGAGCGGCTGTGTGCCGGGCAGCTCCTCGACCTCCCAGCCCTTGCCGATGCTCCGGGCCATTGCCGCAATCATGATCATCCGCGGGTCGGTGCCGGGCGCGAGTTCCTTCAGGGAGATCGGCGTGCGGTAGCGGTCCTCGATCACGAGCCACGTTGCGGCATCGACCGGGGCCATCGCATTGTGTCGGTTGCGGGGCATGGTCGAATCCTGCCCAAAGGGCGGTGCGACCGTCCATCCAGTTGGGATTGTGCAAACGCCTGTATGGCGGGACCGCCAGTGGCTATGCCTATGGGTACCCTGAAAAGAGATTTCTCTCCGATGCGTGCCAAAAATACTCGACGGGCATCTCCGCCAGATGTCCAAAAGGCCGCAGAGTCCCCGGATCGAGCGCGAGTTCGCGGCGCGGCAATGCCGGAATAGTGAAACCCCTCTCAGAGGGGTATAGTCACTAGATGGTCGCGACCCCTTGGAATTTTGATCCGGACAAGGCAGTCGAAGCAATTCTGTTCACCAGCACCACCGCTGGTACGACCTTGTACGAAACGCTCAAGCTGCTCTACCTCGCCGATAAGCTTCATCTCGAACGCTACGGCCGTCTAATCTTTGGCGACCACTACGTTGCCATGGAGCATGGCCCGGTCGGCAGTGATGCTTATGACGTCATGACTTTGGATGCGATTGCAAGCACGTTGGCGCGCAGTGCTGAGCTAATACAACACTTGGCTGACCCGCACCCCGATCGTGTCTAGCGAGCTCGCGCCAGGGATGGTGCTGCATCTCTGGTTCCACGCGATTCGACCTTTTCCCAAAGAAAAGCTTTGCGTGCTGTGCTGTGTCGACGCGCCGCTGTTTGTTCTGATTAACAGCCTGGTAAACCCGTTTGTTAACAACACGCCGGAGCTGGTCGCACATCATCTGCCGATCACAAGAAGTGAGTATGGTTTTTTAGATCACGATTCGTGGATCGACTGCAGCGCCCCTTTCGGATACGACTTCGAGGCCGTTGTCGCTACGATAAGAAGACAACCTCACCAAATAAAGGGGCGACTCAGCGACGCTCATCGGCAAGAGATAATCCAGACCATTGGTGTCTCGCGTTTTTGGACGCCGAAGAAGGCGCGGCGAGTTGTTGATGGACTTACAAACCCAGTCGCAGTCGAGTGTTAGTTTGAATTGAAAGGGCGGCCATCGGCGCCGCCCCTTACTTGACCCATCCATCTCTGCCAGACCCGCTACTCGCTTGCCGCACCTCCGTTCAAAGCTTCCTCGAGCACTTTGATCTCCGCCAGCTCTCGTTCGCTGATCTCTGCCGCTTCCTCGGCCAGTTCAGCGGCGCGAGCTGTGAGATTGCTGGCGTGATCGATCCTCGCTTGGCACTGCTTGATGCGCGCGTGCAGTTCCGCGGCAGTCTGCGGTGTCGTGGTCATGACGCTCTCCCGCTTCCTTTCGGGACGTGATCGTGCTTGATGTCCCAGGCGTCGAACGCGTTGTACAGCGCATCCAGCTTTCGCGCCGCCTCACCGACGAGCAGGGCGGCTGCGGCCTGTACATCCGATAGCCCCTCCTGATCGCCAAACTTGAAGTCAGCGAGTTGAAGAACGCTCACGATCACCATCATCCGGCGCAACAGTGCAGCGAACCTGTCGCGAGGTATTTTCGGCAGCGGTTCACGTCGTTGCGCCTGCCTCCTTGCGAGCGCCTTTCGCTTACGGTGTTTCAGGCGCTTCATGGCTTCACCGCCGCCTTGATGAGCACGCAGCCGGCCGCCCGGTTGTAGACCATCGTGAATCCGCCCGCGGCGAGCGCCCTGGTGAAATCCAGAACGCGCACCCCGGGATCGAGCAGGCACAGTACCGGCGTACCTATCGGCTCACCTGCGAGCTGCGGCGCAGGCCTGCGGGGAAAGTCGACGACGTTGCTCATGACCGCGCCTCCTTTGTCCGAGCGCTAGTGCTCGCGATCAGGTCGAGCGCGTCGCGCACGGCTTCCAGCGGATACATGACGTGTTCCAACATCGTGA
>JBDTUL010000437.1:0-5565 GCA_040007735.1 Gammaproteobacteria bacterium
GCCTCGAGGCTCGCCTTGGCCAGCCCCATCACGTTGTAGTTAGGAATAGAGCGCACAGCGCCCAGGTAAGACAACGTGAGCATCGACCCATTGCGCCCCTCCATCAAAGGAAGAGACCGCTTGGCCAGCGCAGTCAGGCTGTAACTGGAAATGTCATGCGCCATGCGGAACGCTTCGCGCGTGGTGTTCTCAACGAAGCTGCCGGTGATGGCTTCGCGCGGCGCGTACGCCACGGCGTGCACCACCGAGTCGAGATTCCCCCATTCGCGCGTCAGCAGGTCGAAACCTGCATCGATCTGGTCGTCATGAATGACGTCCATGGGCAGCGTAATCCTCGCGCCGAGAGATTCGGCTAGCGGTACCACTCGCTCTTTCATCTTGTCGTTGAGGTAGGTGAAGGCGAGCTCGGCGCCCTCGCGATGCATCGCCTGTGCGATGCCCCAGGCAATCGATCGTTCGGTGGCGACGCCTACGATGAGGACACGCTTACCGGCGAGAAATCCCATTCACAACCTCCGAAATTCAGTAGCGAGCAAAGCGGCCGCGTTTGCTCGCGGGCCGCAAGGGCTGCAGCTTACGCCGCGAGGCCCTGTGCAGCGGGACTGAACCTGATCAGCCGCGTCGGGATGTTACCCGGATCGTCAGCTTTTGGCCCGGCTTGATGGGTGAGCGCGGGGTGATGTCGTTCCAGCCGATGATCTGGGCAACGGTCACCTGGAACATGCGTGCGATGGCGGACAGTGTGTCCCCCGAGCGCACCGTATACATCACGGGGCGAGCACCGCCCGAGCTGCTCGAGGTGGAGGCCAGCTTGGTGCCGGACGAGCCGCCGGAGTTGCTGGTGAGCCGAATCTTCTGTCCGGCGCGCAGCGTGTCGCCCGGCTGCATGCCATTCATCATGGCGAGCGTGTTGACGTCCATGCCCGAGCGACGCGCGATGCCCCAGAGCGAATCGCCACGACGCACCACGTGCACGTGCGGACGTGCGCCGCGCATGCCACGTTCCCGTTTGCCATCTACGCGAGCCGCCGCGAGCATGACTTTCGGAGGCAGTGTGATGTTGGCGGAGGGCACGCGCAGATCCGTACCGACGGTCAGCGTGCCGGTAGGCAGATCGTTGAGCTCGCGAATGACTTCGATCTTCGTGTTGAACTGCTTCGCCACCGAAGACACCGAGTCTCCCGAGCGAACCGTATAAATCTGTGCGGCCAGGCGCTGTTCCGCCGTGAGCTGCGCTACGTTCTGCTTGAACAGCTCCGCGACGTCGGAGGGAAGCAGCAGATAGTGCGGGCCGCTCGGGTCCGTGGCCCAGCGATGGAACGCCGGGTTCAGTTCATACAGCTGTTCGTGCGTGATGCCGGCGATGTTCGCAGCGACCTTGAGGTCGATCTGGCCCAGCGTTTCCACCCGAGTGAAATAGGCCTGGTTCGGAATGCGGCTGAACCCGAGGCCATAGGCTTCCGGGTCTGCCACGAGGCGTTTCATCGCGAGCAGCTTCGGCACATACGCCCGCGTTTCCTTCGGAAGCTTCAGGCTCCAGAAGTCGGTCGGCTTGCCCGCCGCCTTGTTCGCGGCAACGGCTCGTGCAACCGCATTCTCGCCGCAGTTGTATCCGGCAATGGCCAGCAGCCAGTCGCCATCGAATTCATCATGAAGAAATTGCAGGTAGTCGAATGCGGCCCGGGTGGATTCCACCACGTCACGCCGACCGTCATACCACCAGTCTTGCTTCAGTCCGAAGCGCGAGCCGGTGCCCGGAATGAACTGCCACATGCCAGCGGCGCGCGCGCGCGAATACGCGTAAGGCTCGAAGGCGCTTTCCACCACCGGCAGCAGCGCGATTTCCAGCGGCATGCCACGCGCTTCGAGTTCGGTGACGATGTGATACATGTAAAGCTCGGCGCGGCCGAACGAGCGCTCGAGATAGTCGGGATGGTCTGCATACCAGTCGAGCTGCTGGTCGACGGCGTGACGCTCCACGTCGTCCAGCTTGAAGCCGGCGCGCATGCGATCGAACAGGTCGCCGTACTGGTTGGGTGTGAGGCCCACCACCGGGGTGGGCTCGGAGTTTTCCTGAGTGGCCGCGACTTGCGCGGCGGGCGGGGCAATCTGTTCGGGGTAGGTGGAACTCGGCTCGACCGGCGTGGTGTTCTGGCCCTGCGTGTGAGCACCGACGGGCTCTTCGGCCGGCCCCTTCAAAGAACGATCTGCGGGCGTATGCGCACAGGCTGCAAGCCCGAGCGTGACAGCCAGCGCCGTACAAAACGACAGACCAGAACGCGTCCCGCGGATCGATTCCAACATTACATCCGTTCCTCAAAAGCTCTGGGCAGTCGACGGGATTCGCGGTCCGGGACCTTCTTCGTAAGCTTGCGGTCCACGTGGTAAGGTCGGCTCGCACCGGGCGCACCCCAGTCGCGAAACTACGGGTTCAACCCTCCGAATTTACCCTGCCAGTTCACACTATTGCCAGCCTGTGTCTGCGTCTTTCCGTAATACGAGGCTCCTCGACCGAGATGCGGCCCTTTCCGCGTGGTGGGTGGGCTCGCTCGGCCGTGGACTGCTTGCCTCGGAATCCGAGCTTCTGGGCGAGGCGCTGGAAGATGTCTTTGGTTGGGAACTGCTTCAGGTAGGCGCGTGGGGGGAAGGCCGCGAGCTTCTATGTAGTAGCCGCACTCGCCGCCAGACAATCGTCGCACCGCTGGAATTCGCGCAAAAGAAAGGCGCAAACGTCATCGGTCGTCCCGCGCAGCTGCCCATCGTCAGCGACTCCATGGACGCTGTGCTGTTGCCTCACACACTCGAATTCGCGGCGGACCCGTACGCCATCGTGCGCGAAGTGGATCGCGTGCTGAGTGGCGAAGGGCAGTTGCTGGTGCTGGGGTTCAACCCCTGGAGCACGTGGGGGTTGCGTGCACGCTTCAGTCGTTCAGGCTTTCCGCCCGGCATGCGGCGCGTTTTGTCTGAACGGCGCGTCCGCGACTGGCTCGTGTTGCTCGGCTATGAAGTCGTCGCTTCGCGACGCTATCTGTTCGGCAGCCCATGGAGCAGTGGCCTCGCGCCGAACGAAGGCAACGGGCGCTATCTGAGGCGCGGTCTGAATCCGCTGCCGGCGGGGGCGTATATGCTGAAGGCGCGCAAGCGCGTGTACACGCTCACTCCCATACGGCCACGCTTCCGCGAGAAGCCCGCAGTGCTCGGCGGGCTGGTCAAGCCGACCACCCGTTCGCGGCCGTGAACGAGCGCGTGGACCGTCTCGCCAACGAAGCGATCGATGCGATGGTTGGACGCGCGGCGAGGAGCCTGTCCGAGTAATGGGCGCCCTCGCTACGGCGCCCATTACTCGGACAGGCTCCAGCGTATAAACTCGCGCGCCATGCGACAGATCGTCCTCGACACCGAAACCACAGGCCTCGAGCCAGCCCTCGGTCACCGCATCATCGAAATCGGCTGCGTGGAGATCGTCAACCGCCGGCCTTCCGGCCGCACGTTCCACCACTACTTGAACCCCGAGCGCGAAATCGACAAGGGCGCGCAGGAAGTGCACGGCATCACGGCCGAATTCCTGCGGGATAAACCTCGCTTCGCCGACGTGGTGGACGAGTTCATGGCGTTCGTGTCGGGCGCCGAGCTGGTCATCCACAACGCGGCATTCGACGTCGCTTTCCTGGATTACGAGATCAAGCGCCACGCGACCCGGGTGGCGGCCTTTGTCGGGCGCCTGATCGCCAACGAATGCCGTGTGCTGGATACGCTTGCGCTTGCGCGGCAAATACACCCCGGCCAGCGCAACAGCCTCGATGCGCTGTGCAAGCGCTACGAAATCGACAACTCCCATCGCGAGCTGCACGGCGCGCTGCTGGATGCCCGCATCCTGGCGGATGTGTACCTGCTGATGACGGGTGGCCAGGTCGGCCTCGCCCTCGGCGAGCTTGGCACGGGCTCACAGAATGGGGATGGGGCAGGGCAGGTGCGGGCGCTGGTGCGGCCGGCGATCCCCCTGGTCATCATTTCAGCCACGCGCGAAGAGGCCGAGGCGCACCAGGCGATGCTCGCGGTCATCGCCAAGGCCAGCAAGGGCCGCTGCCTCTGGCAGTCCCTCCGGCTCGCAATCGAGACGACTTTCGCGAACTCGGTCGCAGCGGCGCGGGGGAGGGGCCAGCACAATGCGTGGCCCGTCAGTCCCCGGCACGGGCGCCCCAATTCGAACAATAGATTCGACGAACGTAAAAGGAAGCGATCAACGTGCTCAGTCTTCGCAAGTGCCGCATCGGCGTAGTGGGTTTGGGATATGTAGGCCTGCCGCTGGCCGTGGAGTTCGGCAAGCACTTCGACACGGTCGGCTTCGACATCAAGCCGCACCGCATCGCCGAGCTTTCAGCCGGCCGCGACAGCACGCTGGAAGTGGATCGCAAGGAGCTCAAGAGCGCCACGCGCCTGAGCTTCACCAGCACGCTCGCCGACCTCAAGAAATGCAAGGTGTTCATCGTCACGGTGCCCACCCCGATCGATGAGTACAAGCGCCCCGACCTTACGCCGCTGGTGAAGTCGAGCGAGAGCATCGGCAAGGTGCTGAAGAAGGGCGACGTGGTGGTGTATGAATCCACCGTGTACCCCGGCTGCACCGAAGAGATCTGCGTGCCCATCCTCGAACGCGTGTCGGGCCTCAAGTTCAACGTGGATTTCTTTGCCGGCTACAGCCCCGAGCGCATCAACCCGGGCGACAAGCAGCATCGGCTCCCCAGCATCAAGAAGGTGACCTCCGGCTCCACGCCCGAGGTGGCCGAGTTCGTGGACCAGCTCTACGGCTCCATCATCACCGCGGGAACGCACAAAGCCTCGACCATCCGCGTGGCCGAAGCCGCCAAGGTCATCGAGAACACCCAGCGCGACGTCAACATCGCCCTGATCAACGAGCTGGCCCTGATCTTCAATCGCCTCGGCATCGACACTGAAGAAGTGCTGCTCGCCGCGGGCACCAAGTGGAACTTCCTGCCTTTCCGTCCGGGCCTCGTCGGCGGCCATTGCATCGGCGTCGACCCGTACTACCTCACGCACAAGGCGCAGGAAATCGGCTATCACCCCGAGATGATCCTGGCCGGGCGCCGGCTCAACGACAACATGGCAGCCTACGTGGCCGGCCAGATCGTGAAGCTGATGAACGACCGCCGCATCCACGTGAAAGGCGCGCGCGTGCTGGTGCTCGGCCTCACGTTCAAGGAAAACTGCCCCGACATCCGCAATTCGAAGGTTGTCGACGTGGTGAAGGAGCTGGAGCGGGCTGGCGCGAAGGTGGACGTGTACGACCCCTGGGCCGACGCCGCCGAGTGCAAGCACGAGTACGGCATCAAGCCGGTTCGCACGCTCGAGCGCGCGAAGTACGACGCCACCGTGCTCGCGGTTTCCCACAACGAGTTCAAGGAAATGGGCATCGCGGCCGTGCGCAAGTTGGGCAAGAAGAACCACGTGCTGTACGACATCAAGCACGTGTTCCCGACCGCCGAAGTCGACGAAAGGCTGTAAGCTTGCACGTATCATGAAAGTTCTCGTCACCGGTTCAGCGGG
>JBDTUL010000438.1:0-5564 GCA_040007735.1 Gammaproteobacteria bacterium
GCACGTGCTCATCTTCTGTTGCTGAGGTGTCAGCTCGCTCTTCTTCGCTGACAGGCACGACTTCATGAAGCCCTGCCGCGCGGGGCCCTTCAACTGCTGAGTAGCGGCGTCCGTGTTGCAACTCTTCATCTTCTCCTGCTGGGCAGTGGCGGCAAAGGCCCCCTGAGATCCGACAAGCAGTATCCCGATCGCGATCGACACGTGGATTCGCACGGTGTAGTCCCCCTGTGTTCTTCCGAAAATCGGCCCCGGAAACGTATCTCGGACCCGATGCTACCGCCGCTCATCCCCACACTTTGTGAAGTCGGCGTCATCCACCGGGGGCTGGCCGCACCGTTCACTCTCGGATAGCGACCGTTCGTCGTGAGCCCTGGGCAGTTGCTGGCTATACCCAACGCACTGGGTACACTGCGTCGCGATCGATCCGTACCGAAATAAAAGGTGATGCGAATTGGAGACTGCGCCTTTATGAAGTCCGTCTCAGTTTCGAGGCTCACGTGCCGCAGGGCAGCAGGTAGAATCCGCGCACTTATGTACGGACACCGCCAAGCCCAAAGGGAGACCGGCTTCACACTCGTCGAAATGATGACTGTGCTGGCCATCGTGGGCACGCTGCTCGCCATCGGCGTGCCGTCGTATAACTCCATCACCACCTCCGCGCGCATGACGTCGGAAGTCAATGGGCTGCTGGGGGACATGCAATACGCGCGGTCCGAAGCACTCAGGAACGGCGAGGCGGTCAGCGTGTGCGTCTCCAAAGATGGAACCAGCTGCACGGGCGAGTCCGACTGGCGCAACGGCTGGATCGTCTTCCTGAACTTCAATGCGGATGACACCGTGGATGGCGGCGACACGCTTCTGCGTGTGCAGAATCCCCTTCCAGCCAAAGACTCCGTTACGGCGACCGACGACCTGGGCATCGTCACGTTCAACCGATCCGGGTTCGCGCTCGGGCTGCCCGCCGGAGGCACGCTCGTGACCCTTCACGAGCCGGAGAGCCGGCCGTCTTACACCCGCTGCCTGACGATCACGATGGCAGGCCTGCTGAAGACCCAGCGCCATGCGGATGCGCCGGACACTTGTTTATGACACGCATACAACTCTCTTCACGGGCGGCCGGGTTCACCGTGATCGAAGCGATGGTGGCACTCATCATCATCTCCGTGGGTCTGCTCGGCGTTGCCAAGATGCAGGCCCTCACCATCGCGAGCACGAGCACGTCGCGGCTTCGTTCGCTGGCCGCCATCGAAGGGGCGAGCCTTGCGTCCGCCATGTACGCCAACCGCGCGTATTGGGGCGTCATCCCGGTCAGCACGATCATCACGATCGATGACGGTGCCGTCACGACATCGGAAGCCAATCTGAAAGCGGCGGTCGCCACCGTCAGCGGGTCGGCAAACCGCAAGCAGTATTGCCAGGTCGGCATGGGCGCACCTTGTGCGCCCGTCACGATGGCCGCCACGGATCTGCAGCAGTGGGCCGACGATCTGAAGCTCCAGCTGCCTGGGTCGCTGGCGACCATCAATTGCCCGACCGTCAACACGCCGCGCACCTGCACGATCCTGATCAACTGGACCGAGCATGCGGTTGCCATGACGAAGCAGCAGGCGGACGAAGAGGCGAAGCGAGACCCTTCCGATCCGCCGCTCGAGATGCTCAATCCTGACTACAAGCTGTACGTGGAGCCGTAATGAACCTGCGCACACCACACGGCTCGCGGGCACATCCGCGCCAGTCCGGTTTTACGCTGGTCGAGATGATGATCGCCATGGTCATCGCCTTGTTCCTGATCGGCGGCTTGCTCACCATCCTGCAGAACGTCCAGAGGACGCATGGCAACCAGGCCGCGCTCGCGCAGCTTCAGGATGACCAGCGCGTCGCGATGACACTGCTCTCGGACAGCATCCAGACTGCGGGCTTCTACCCGAATCCGGCCGTCTATACCGCAGCCGACAAGCTGCCGGCAGTCACGGACAAGACCACTGGAATAACACTTACAGTCGGGCAAGGTATTGCGGGTGCGTATGCCGCTGCTGCGCCGGGCGATACGCTGATCACGCGGTTCACAGCCGATGCCTTCAATGCGGACATCCCATCGCCCATCAACTGCAACGGCGGAAGCAACGGCAGCGCCGGCACGCAAAGCTACGTAAACACGTTCAGCGTGCAGAAGGTCGGTAACAACTGGCAGCTCGTCTGCGCGGTCAATGCCGATGACCCGGTGCCGCTCGTCAGTGGCATTACCAACATGCGGGTCCTCTATGGCCTGAAGCGAAATGTGGCCACGGACACGAACAACAGTGCCGACACTTACGTTACCGCAGATGAAGTAGGTGCCACCGAATGGCCGAACGTCACGTCGGTGAAGATCACACTGACCTTCCTCAATCCGATTGCCGGCAAGGTCGCGACGACGGACTTCACGCGAATCATCGGAATCATGGCGCGCACCGGGTACAAGACGTGACAAACGTTCCTCACATCGTTCGGCACAGCCAGCGCGGCATCGCGCTGGTCACGAGCATGTTGCTGCTTGCAGTGGTCACCATTCTCGCGCTGGCCATGTTCCGCAGCTTCGGTGGGCAGGAAAAAATCGCCAGCAACATGC
Source organism: Gammaproteobacteria bacterium (assembly GCA_040007735.1). Classification (GTDB taxonomy): domain Bacteria; phylum Pseudomonadota; class Gammaproteobacteria; order Steroidobacterales; family Steroidobacteraceae; genus JADGHX01. The sequence continues at coordinate 2,609 of JBDTUL010000438.1, forward strand.
GCGAGAAGCAACGCGCCTTCCATGCTGCGGAAAGCGCCCAGCAGTATGGCGAATGGTGGCTTGCGCAGGGCTCGAATGCCGCTGGCGGTGGCATCGCCTGTAACGACCTCCTCAGTGCCGACCTGAAGCAAGGTCAGATCTGCACCAATCTTCTCGACTCCGTGACGAATCCGCCGCTATTGCTGGGCGGCAAGAAAGTTGGCGTCACGTACACGCCGGCCCTGGATTCCACCGGCGTCAAAATGGACGTCAAGGCCACCGCGGGCCGCGACACTTACTTCGATACTCCGCGGTTTTATATCACCGCGCTGGGCGCGGCTGCCGATGGCAGCGGCGATGTCTTTCAGATCGACGCCGTCGGCTACGGCGCGAACCCGACCTCCGTTGCGGTGGTCGAGAGCACGTTCCGGGTCAAGGCCAATGTCATCGATCGAGGTGGTCTGTGATGAATAACAAGCACGTCATTGTCGTCATAGGCCTCGCGCTCGGCGCTTCGCTTTCCACAGCGCCACGCGCGCAGGTGGTCAGCGAAGACTTCACGGGTGGCAAGACCAACGCCGACTGGTACTTCTTCAACGGCGCCTGTCTTACAGCCAGCAGCCTCGCGCCCGCCACCAGCCCGGGCCAGATTCCAGGCTGCACGGCCATCAAATCGACCTACTACAAGGAAGCGCTCACCGGCGGTGCGCTCGGCGCCGCGGGCGCAGCCCAGACGTTGCCCGACACCACGGGTAGCGGCGCTTTGCGTTTCACCAACGGTTACATCGACGGTTCGACCGGCGGCTATAACCAGAATGGCGCCATCGTCTCGAGCGACCCGTTTCCGACGAGCCAGGGCGTGCAGATCACGTTCAAGACCGTTACGTATCGCGGCAACTCCGGTGGCGCCGGCGGGGATGGCGCGGACGGCATCAGTTTCTTCCTGATGGACGCGGCGCAGCCTGCTGGCATCGGCGCATTCGGCGGCAGTCTGGGCTACAGCTGCTCGACGTCCAACACGCCGCACGATGGGCTCGTCGGCGCCTACATCGGGCTGGGCGTGGACGAATACGGAAACTTTCTCAACGGCACCAGCCTGATGACGGGCTATGCCGGCACCAACACCGCAAGCGGCGACAACTCGGCACTCGGCTACGGCTACAAACCCAACCGCATCGGCTTGCGCGGCGCGGGCAACGTGTCGTGGTCATGGCTGAACACGAACTACCCGACCTACTACCCCTCGGGTGCGGGAAAGCTGAATACGAGCGCGCTTCAGCAGGACGCGGTCAAGAAAGCCTGCAGCACCGGATTCCTTTGGGACTATTCGGCCAGCCTGACGAACCCGACGAAGAAGGCGGCGGTTGCCGACTACGCGCCTATTCCGAACGCGTACAAAGAGCTTCCCTCGACGGTGCTCATCGCGAATGAGTACGCGAAGGGCGGCTACAAGCGCGGCGATGCCGTCCCAATCGTCTACAGCCTCAAGGTCACGCAGGACGGCTTGCTGAGTTTCGGCTACAGCGTCAACGGTGGCGCTACGCAGTCGGTCATCTCGAAACAGAGCATCACCGCCTCGAACGGCCCGCTGCCGGCGGACTTCCGCTTTGGCTTTGCAGGCTCCACCGGTGGCGCTACGAACATTCACGAAATTCTCTGCTTCAAGGCGCAGCCGCTCGATCTGTCCTCGAGCTCCACGGGTGTGAACGAAAAGCAGTCCGCCAAGATCGAAAGCGGCACGCAGGCCTACTTCGCGTTCTACGATCCCAACGACTGGACGGGCCGCATCACGGCGAACGATCTTTACGTCGATACCAGTACAGGCGACCTTCTGGTGGCCAATGCCGCCAACTGGGATGCTTCCTGCGTTCTCACCGGCGTCTCGAGCGGCAAGAGTTGCCCCACCACTGGCGTCGCGGGCCCGACCACCGCGCAGGGTTCGGCCAGCAGAAACATCCTGAGCTGGAACGGCTCCGTCGGCGTTCCCTTCCGCTTCTCGAGTCTCAGCCTCACGCAGCAGGCGACCATCACTCAGGGTGAGTCGAGCACCAACGAGCGCGTGAACTACCTGCGTGGCGTCCGTACGAACGAAGTCACCACCACGGGTGGAAAATTCCGTGCGCGCAACAGCGTGCTCGGCGATGTCGTCGACTCGAGCCCCACCTGGGTGGGCCCGCCGCTCTCGCCCTACACGGGAACGTGGAAAGACCGTCTCAATCCGACGGCAACCACTCCTGAGAACACGGGAACCCAGAGCTACAAGGCGTTCGTGACGGCCGCGCAGACCCGAACGAACGTAGTCTACCTGGGCGCCAACGACGGTTTGCTTCACGGCTTTCGCACCGGTGGTTTCGACAGCACCGGCCGGTACGACACGACTGCTCCGAACGACGGCAAAGAGGTGCTGGCGTATGTGCCCGCCGCAATCGTCGACAGCATTCACAATTCCACAGACTCGACGCTCGACTTCTCGAACACGCAATACGGCCACAACTTCTACGTGAACGCGACGCCCGGAACAGGCGACCTGTTCTACGGCGGAAAATGGCACACGTGGCTCGTGGGCGGGCTCGGGTCAGGCGGCGCGGCCATCTATGCGCTGGATGTCACGACGCCGACCGTTGCCAATTACGTGGAAGCGAATGCGTCGTCCATCGTGATCGGCGAATGGAACGCCGCCACGCTGAGCTGCACCAACATTTCCAACTGCAACCAGTATCTCGGCAACACCTATGGCGTGCCGCAGATTCGCCGGCTGCACAACGGCAAGTGGGCCGTCATCTTCGGCAACGGCCTCGACAGCTCGAAAGGCGACGGCGGCATCTACATCATGACGGTGGATCCGACTGACGGCAGCAAGACGTTCTACTACCTCACCACGAAGGTGGGCACGGCGGCCAGCAAGAATGGCATCGCGTACGTAACTCCTGCCGACCTCGACGGCGATCACGTCACGGACTATGTGTACGCCGGCGAC
>JBDTUL010000439.1:0-5553 GCA_040007735.1 Gammaproteobacteria bacterium
CTGCGTGCCACCGCTGTTGCTGCGGGTGTGGAACAAAGATTGTCACACCCCTTCGCCCCACCGAGTATCGGCTAACGGATGTCGGCGGGCGAGTCTCACTTTACCCGTCGATAGGGAACTGGAATCATCCATGCCGATCCCACTACTTGATCCGCAACGGAGACGTGACTCAGGCCGGAGCTATGGGACAGGCCGAGATCGATGCGGGCCGCGCATACGACGAGGCCGAGAAGCGTGCCTACTACGTGCGGCCCACGCGGTCTTGGTTCAGGGATCTCTGGAACAGGATTAAGCGCATGTTCCAGTAGCGGCGATCACATCGCGCAGCTGTCGCCGCAGCAACCTCACGAAGACCGCAATTCCTCAAGGTAGTCGCCGGCCAGCCAGCCGGACGCGCAGTAGCAGCACGCACAGTGCCAAGCCGGTGACCCACCCAAACGTTGCTAGGGTGAACAGCGGGATGACACCGCGGGATTGTCAGCACCAGTCACTGACGCAATTGCCATGGCGGGAATCCATAGAAATAGCGCGAGAATTGTCGCCGGCCCGCATTGACTGCCGTGGAGTTTTCCGCAGCCGAAAACGAACAGGCAAACCAGGACTGTTACAAAGAGACCGAACCTTGCGCCCTACAGGGTTGGACGTATTTCCAACTTTCTGGCGACCTAACCTAGTTATCGCCCGACTCGTGGCGATTCATACCTAAGAGCCTGCGCCTGAGGGCGAAGATGAGCTGCGCACTGCGCGCGTGTAGCGCGACGATCTTGATGGGGTTGCGCGGCAATCAGGATGGAGACGGGTGTCGCGGCGAGAGGATAGTGCCGCTGTTGTTTGTCGTTGGCAAGGGCTCAGTGTCAGGTTGATTGTCGCTGGGCGACATCAAGCCTACGTTCTTGGGGGTGGCATAGCTTGCTGGGCGTCCTTGCCCGTTGTGCTTTCGATTGACGGCGGTACGACGCCTGAAGCTCTCGACGTTCATTTCGAAGAGCGTGGCGTGATGAACGAGTCGATCGACGGCGGCGAGCGTCATGGCCGGGTCCGGGAAGATCTTTCCCCATTCGCCGAAGGGCTGATTGGCGGTGATGAGCAACGAACGCCGCTCATACCGAGCGCTGATCAACTCGAACAACACGGAGGTTTCTGCCTGGTCCTTGCTGACGTACGTGATGTCGTCGAGGATGAGAAGATCGAAGTTGTCCAGACGGTTGATCGCGGCTTCCAAGGACAGCTCGCGGCGCGCGACCTGCAGCTTCTGCACCAGATCCGAAGTGCGTGCGAACAGAACCCGATAACCCTTCTCCAGCAGCGCCAGTCCGATTGCGGAACACAGGTGCGACTTGCCTCCGCCAGGCGGCCCGAACAGGATTAAGTTAGCGCCCTTTTCCAACCAAACATCGCCGGCGCACAGAGCCATGACCTGCGCCTTGGAGATCATGGGTACGGCCTCGAAGTCGAAGTTCTCCAGCGTCTTTCCCGGCATGAGCCTGGCTTCCTTCAGGTGACGCTCGATCCGGCGTCGACCTCGTTCGGAGATTTCGTGTTCAGCGATGGCGGCCAAAAAGCGGGCCGCGGGCCAACCCTCCTTGTCGGAGCGTTCGGCGAACTTCGGCCAGATCTCTTTGATTGCGGGCAGACGCAGATCGTTGAGCATGAGGCTCAGGCGAGTGGTGTCGATGGTGTTGTTCATGCTGCTTCTCCCACGCAGTTGTCGAGTAGAGTTTCGTAGGCGGACAGTGAGGCAAGCTGCACGACCACGACCGGTATGCGACCCGGGTCAGGACCGAAGCAGGCGCGCAGGGCGGGAAGATCAGGCAGTTGATGGTCTGCCAGGCCCTGGGTCAGCATCTCGGCCAACTGAGCCTCGCACGAACGGTCATGGGCCAGGCTCAACAGATCCACCATTGAGCGACATGCCTCGCGGTCGGTCAGATGCTCGCGCAGTTGCTCGAAGGTGAGCCGATACGCTTCACGTGGAAAGAGCTGATCGCGATAAACGAGATTCAACAGTGCCATGGGCTTGCGGCGTAGCGTGTGGATCACGTGGTGATAATTGACGACATGACCGTGCGTACCGTCGGCGCCGGCCCGACCCCGCGCCAGTTGCATCAGGTGCGTGCCGCCGATGAATAGCTCCAGTCGGTCGTCATACACACGCACGCGCAACTGTCGTCCGATCAGCCGGGACGGCACGGTGTAGAAGACTTTCTTCAACGTGAAGCCACCGGAGCTCGGCACGTACAGAACCGTTTCTTCGTAATCAGAAGTGCGGTTGTTGGGTAAGCTGCGTAACTGAGCCCGCTCCGCGTCGATGCGTTTGAGATTGCGCGCGTTCTTGCGACTGACGACCTCGTCGAGGAAGCCGCGATAGGCGCTGAGATCCTCAAAGTCGGCCGTGCCCCTCAGCAGCAATGCATCGTGGATGGCGCGCTTGAGATGACCGTGAGCGCTTTCGATCGAGCCGTTCTCGTGGGCGACACCGCGGTTGTTGCGAGTCGGTTCCATCCCGTAGTGAGCACACAGCGCGTCGTAGCGCGTGGTCAAATCCTCACGCGCCGCACGGTCCAAATTGCGGAACGCAGCCGACAAACTGTCGCTGCGATGCTCGCGCGGGGCGCCCCCGAGCGCCCATAGCGCGTTCTGCAGCCCTTCAGCCAGAGCCACGTAGCTCTCGCCCCCGAGGATGACGTGGGCGTGCTCAAAGCCGGAGTAGACCAGCCGAAAGTGATAGAGCCGGTGATCCAAGGGGAGTCCTGCGATCCGCACACCGAGATCCCCCATCTCGGTGAAGTCGGATAACCCCATCTGACCCGGCTCATGGACTTGGCGGAACATGACTTCCTGCTCTGGCCCGTGCAGTGCGCGCCAGGCGCTGATGCGTCGCTCCAATGTGCGCCGGATCCCGGGTGAGAGTTCCGGGTGCCGGCGCTGCAGTTCCTCGAAGACCGCAACCGCTCGTAAGCCGGGCGCCGCCTCGAGCATCGGGACGACCTCCGGATCGAAGATATCGGCCAGTGGATCGGGCCGACGTCGCTTGCGCGGGGCGGTCTTCTGAGAGGGAAGTCGCGCATCGTGTTCGATGCGATATGCCGTTGAGAGACTCACAGCGGCCCGTGCCGCCGCCTCCGGCAGTGTATGCGTCGATCTGGTTTTCATATATATCCTGACTTGGTGATCGTTGATGTGTCGGCCGGGCATGAACTCGGGAGCTCTGTGGTAGGAGAACCCTTCTTCATACTCGATCGGCCGCGATCACCGACGGGCCGATCCTGAAAAGGGTCGGCTCGTCACCTGGAGGGATGTGAGGTTCCCGGGCTACGCCCGGGAACCTCACATCCAGTCCTTCACCCGCCTATGCGTTGCTCAGCACAGCGGGAAATCTCACCAGATCGTTTCTCATCCTGATTGACGCGCGCTTCCACCTTGATCGCCGCGCGGCAGAGCGCGCCGTGGTTACTGCCGAAAGCAGCGATTTGCCCTCTAGTGTGAGCGCTTCGCAAGTAGCGTTCGACGGGTGCCGGCTAGGTTGAATTCGGAAGGAGTAAACATCGATCGACGGAACTCGAGAGAACTCCACACTAACTCTTAAAAGTGCATCTTTGCGCAATGCAGAAACAGCCGCACTCGCCTCGCTTTGCTGGATGGAGGTAAGGCTGAGCTGAAATCCATGCTGGTCTCCCACGTCGAGCGGAACCGCCTGAAAGTCTTTCGCGACGGGTGTTTGACGACCTGTTCCATCCAAAACTATCAGTCTCGCACGCTGGATCTGCAAGTAGCGAGCCCGGGTCACAAGTGACACCGCCTGAGGGACGCATCCAACTGATAGCGCAAATACGGCACCCCGCACCCGGACTGTCGGATACCGAAACGCCGGTAGGACGAGCCACATGAGCAAGACTCCGACGCCGGCCAATGACCAACCCAACGTGACCCACGTCCGGCGGATGCAAATCTGCCGCCACAGTGTCGCTGCCATGTCTCTTATTTTTTGTAGCAAGTTCACTCCCTAAAGGACACTTCATGTGTAGACCAAGCTTTCCGGTGGCTGCACGGCGGGCTGCTTTGGTCGATTCTCGTCCCTTTTTGATTCTTAAGAAGATGGCCTCTGAGAGGCCACTACCGCCTTGGACCAAGGGCTGCCCCCCTTCGAGCATCGCCCATCTCTCGCCTTCCTGAGGTGCCAAGCCCTTGAGATAGATGAGGACGACGCTCATTGTAGCCACATGTCCCAGCGCCAATTTTCGCAATCATCAACGTCTCACAAACCAACTCGTGCAGTCCGCCCCCATCACCGGCTACCATCAATTGCCTCTGTCGCTTGGGGAAATTATTGCCCTCTGAAGGAAGCTCTCTGGAGTCTTTGTTCTAGCGAGCGCCCTTGAAGGCTCCGGAGATGAGGAACAGCTAGACCCGTCTCTGGAAGTTGACCGACTGCCTGCTCAAGACGTCCTTTATTTGCGAAGAGTTCGTCAACTAAAGGCGGACGCGCTTCAAAAGTTACAGCCGGCGGACTCGGCGGGTAAGCAAGCACCGAGTCATAGCACGCGCCGTGCCGCGCGGCTCCGATGATCACCAGAAGCATGCTGCTCTCCCTGGGGCCGGCTTCGAGCCAGGTGCTCGATTCTAGTCTCGGCTCGGCCGAAGCGGTGTCACGTTATCCTGCTCCGTCCGCTGGGTGCCGCTGTTCGAAGAAACAGGTCCATGGCGTCATGTAGGTTGCGGTGGAGCGTACGCACGCGCATCACCCGATCCAACCATGCCTCTCCGGCCAGTCAAAATAGTCGGCATCACTGTATGATCGCTCGTGCTGAATCGGCACAGGGATACAGAACGCGTCGGAGAACGCGCAGGAGTCCGAATGACTGACACGGCGGGCCGAATCGAGTGCTCCACTGCATTGCGCGTGATTGCGCCAATCCTACTAGCGTTGGCAATAGGCGGAACCCCCGCTGCGCAATCAGGCCCGTGCCCGACAAGTCGGCGGCAGACGCCTTCTCACCCGACCGGAGAACGCGCCCCTAAGATTCACCCTTCGCCGCATGCAGCTGATGCAAAGTCAGCTCAGAGTCCGATAGACCGACAGGAAGTAAAGAGCCCGAGTGAGTTCAACGAAAAGCTCATCGCGTGGGCGACAGTCGCACTCGCGGCCATTACCGCCATCCTAGCCTTATTTACCGGCGGCCTGTGGTTGGCAACTTTCAGATTGGGTAGGGATTCGCGCTCGGTATCAGATAGGCAATCGACGGATATGCAGCGCTCACTTCAGATCGCGGCTCAATCAACGAAGGCACTGGAGGACGTCGCTGAGGCAACTCGGGCCAATACCATGTTGCTCCAACCGATGCTTGCAAAGCAGATGCGCGCATACGTGGCAGTGGACCATGGTCGCGCTACCTTTCAAGATGAGAATCTCAGGTTCGACTCCGCGCCGGTATTCACAAACACGGGATTCACTCCAGCGCGGAACGTGTGCTACAGCGCGGTTGCTGAAATTTTGGCAACGGATCAGCCCGAAGCCTTTGTGTTCGCGCAGGCCGAGTTGAAACGCAACGATGC
>JBDTUL010000440.1:0-5544 GCA_040007735.1 Gammaproteobacteria bacterium
TGCTGTGGGCGGGCGCCAGCTCCAGCCTCAGATCTCCGCTGACCGAAGTTGCATCCACTTCGCCAGCGCCACGCTCGAACGAGATATCTCCGCTCACCGTCTGCAGGCGTACGTCCGCCGCTTTCGAGTTTCCGCGCAGGCGAATTCCGCCACTCACGGTCTTGGCTTCGAAAGCGCCCTCGGTGAGCTCAGCGTGCACTTCGCCGCTGACACTCTTCAAGCCCTGCTCACCCAGCAAGCCGGTCGTGGTGACATCCGCACTGACTGCGGAAACCGAAACTTCGCTCCGCTGCGGCACACTCACGTGAAGATTGGCTTCGCCAGAGCGCATCGACATGGTCGGATACACCACCTTGATAGTGGTGCGATTGCCGTTGCTGCTGACGTCGACTCGCTCCACTGAACCTTCGAGCGTGGCCTTCACGTCCACTTCGGGTCGGTCCCATCCCGTCACGGTGATCGTGCCGGCGACGTTCGAGATTTCGACTACGCCGCTAGCGTCCGCAGGCACGGTGCGAGCGAAGTCATGAGCGGCGGCGTTGCCGGCCGTGCTCGCGAGGGCAAGCGCGGCAATCACAAGTGTTGAAGCGATACGCATATCAAATCTCCCGGCCAGTATCGCTGGCCTCATGCACGGCGGTCAGCACGCGCATCTCGTCCTGGTAGGTATTCACGAGCAACTCCTGCAGAAGGGCGTTGCCCGGGTCCCGGCCGAGAGCGGCCTGAATATCGGTCATCGATTTACGAATCGTCTCGAGGCTCGCGGCGACTTTCGTCTGCGTTTGAGGAGGCAGCGTTTTCAGCTGGGCTTCCAGCGCGCCAATCATGGCCTCGCGGTTTTTCACGTAGCGCGGGTCCGTCACATAAGCGGCGGCCACCAGTTCCTGGGCGCCTGCGTTAGCGACGCGCTCCGGAACAGGAGCGCCGCCAACGGGAAGCAGGTTCCGGCCCACCCACATTCCTACTGCCAGCGCTGCAATCACCGCGGCCAGTGCGGCGAACTGCATGCGCGACACGCGGGCGCCGCGGCTCATGCGCCGATCACCGGCGGTCGTACGCTTTGGATCTGTCGCGTCTGCCTCAAGGGCTGCGGAAATGGCGGGCCACAGGTCGCGCGGAGGCGGAACATCCTGAGAGAGTTGTCGAAGCGAGCTCACCGTCGCGCCTGTCTTCGTGCCGCCCGTGTCGTTCGGGTTTGTCATGTCAATTGATCTCCACACCCAGCCGCTCTTTCAGGAGCTTTCGCGCCCGATGCAGCTGAGCCTTGCACGTGCCTTCGGCCACGCCGAGCATCTGTGCCGTTTCGATATGTGAGTAGCCGTAGATTCCGGAGAGCACCAGTACGTCACGCGCGCCATCGGGCAGGGCCGCGATGGCCTCATCGATTTCGCTCTCTTCCACGGGGGTGTCGAAAGACCATTGGGCGTCGTTCAGCTGATCGGTGTCCAGCGACGACTCCGCCAGGAACGACGGCCGGCGGCGCTTGCCGAGCACCACGTTCACGGCGATCCGGTGCAGCCAGGTGTTGAAGGAGCTGCGGATCTCGAACCGGTCGAGCGCGCGCCACGCATTGATGAAGGCTTCCTGGGCGCAGTCCTCGGCCGTTGCGGGGTTTCGGGTCATGCGCAGGCACAGCCCGTAAACCCGGCCCGAGTATTCGCGGTACAGGCGCTCGAAGGCATGGGAATCGCCGCTCCGGGCGCGCTGGATGAGAGCGACTTCCCATTGAATTGGGTTGTGGGGGGCGTCGGCGGGGGATGTCATTGCCGTGATCATGCCGGTGTTAGAAGCTGGCTTCTCGCCCGGCGTTTAAGCGCCCTTGGACTTAAAGAGCCTCGATCTTGGCCGCCCAGCGATACAAGGGCTTCTTGGGCGCCGCCGGCAATGAAGAAGCCCCTCAATCGCCGGGCGGCTGGAAGCTGACAGCGTCTCGCGAAGACATTCTCTTGCCCCTGCAGAGCGTGATTGGCGTGGTGGAACGAGGCGGATCCAAGGACTGGCGGGCGCAGGCCCACGCGCAGGCCTGCCGAAGAGCAAGCAATCGCTACAACGCCCCCGACCTGCTCCGATTGGCGTACCAGTTGATGGCGTACTGAAGGAGCTGCGCATTGGTCGCCAGATTGAGCTTCCGTTTCAGGCCCTGGCGATGGGTTTCCACCGTCTTGACGCTCAGCCCGAGGCCGTCCGCCGCTTCCCGCGAGGACTGGCCGCGGCCGATGAGGCTCAGCACCTGCAGCTCGCGGTTGCTCAACCGGGTAAGCGGGTCGAGGCTGGGGCCGCCGCTCCCCGCGCCCATGCCGCGCATCCGTTCGAGGGTCTGCGCCAGCGAGTCGCTCAAATAGGTGCCGCCCGCCAGCACCCGCCGGAGCGCCACGAGCAACAGGTCCGACGCGGCGTGTTTCATGATGTAGCCGCTGGCGCCCGCAGCCAGCAGGCGTTCGGCATAGATGAGCTCGTCGTGCATCGAGAGCACCAGCATCGGCAGCCCCGAATGGTGGGCATGGACATCGCGCACCAGCTCCAGCCCATCCCCCTGCGCCAGCGAGATATCGACGATCACGACATCCGGCTCGAGCTCTCGAATGGCCGCGCGCGCCTCGCGCTCGCTCTGCGCCTCGCCACACACCTGCAGGTCCGGCTCCAGGTCGATCATCAGCCGCAGGCCCTGCCGCACGATCGGGTGATCGTCCACGATCAATACCCTGCGTTTCGCCGCTCCCTGCGAACCCGGGCCCCGCATTCCGTTGCTCATGATTCTATGGGACAGGAGCAGCGTACCGAGGCGCCGCCATTCACCGACGGCTCGAGCACCAGGTCGCCGCCCAGCATCTGCGCCCGATAGCGCATCATTTTCAACCCAAGGCCCGCCTCGCTGTCGGTCGCCCGCTCGCTGAAGCCTCGCCCGTTATCGTCGATGCGCAGTTGCACCTCATCGCCACTCGCCTGCAGCTCGATCACGACTTCGGACGCAAAGCTGTGCCGAACCACGTTCGTGAGCGCCTCCTGCACGATGCGATACAGGTGTGTGGCATACGCGTCGCTCAACTCCAGGGGCGTTTCCACACCCTCCCGGAATTCAACGCGAACGCCGTAACGGTCGCTGGCCCGCGCGGCCAGCGCGCGCAGCGATGCCACGAGCCCGCCGCGCCCGGCGCTGACAGGGGAAAGGCCACGCGCCAGCGTGCGTGTGTTCTCGATGGCGTTATTGACGAGGCCGATGATGTCTTCGACATCCAGTCGCGCGCCGGATTTCTCTTTGTTCAGCTGCGCGACCACGCCCCGGAGCATGAGTGCAATTCCCGTGAGCTCCTGGCCGAGACCGTCGTGCAGGTCGCTGCCGATGCGCTGCTGCTCACGATTGGCGATCTCGATGATGTCGCGCTCGAGTCGCTTGCGCTCGGTAACGTCGTTCGCCACAGCGAGCCAGTGATTCTTTCCGCCCATGCTGAGCGGCGAGATCACGCACGACGCGATGAAGCGCGAGTCGTCCCGCCGCACGCACTCGAACTCGATGGGGGCGGCGCCCATGCGGTGATGATCTTTCATGCCGCGCTCGAAGCGCTTGCGCTGCAGGCCCGGCAGGCTGAGCAGCGGCTCGACTGACTGGCCGATGAGTTCCCCCGGCCGGCAGTCGAACAGGCGATCGAATGTGGGATTGGTCAGGCGGATCACCATTGTGTCCGCGTCGACGAGTACCACGCCTTCGCGCATGGTTTCCAGGATGTGGGCCTGAGTGCGCAGCATGTCCTGCTGCGCACGTTGCTCCGTGACTTCAGTGATATTCACCACCGCGCCAAGCATTCCATCGTCGGACCGCACGGCACGCACGCGCATTTCGAGGCAACGCAGGCGGCGCTCCAAATCCTTGAACACCTGTTCGAAGTCATGCGGGACACCGGTGCTCATGACGCGCTCGAAGATCTCATGGACGCGGGCGCGGTCTTCCGGCGGCGCGAACTCTTCAACCGGCGCGCCGAGCCAGGGGTCGGGCGTGAGGCCCGCAATCGGGCGGTTCAGGAAGACGCACTTTCTCTGGCGGTCGAACAGTGCCAGCACGTCCGCCGAGCTCTCGGCGACGGCCAGCAGTGTGGAGCGGAAGTCGAGTTCACTGATTTCCGCCGCCGAGGTGCGGCGGGGGTGAGAAGCCGTGCGCGCAGGTTTGCTCAGCGGATTCGCGGCTCGTCCATCGCCGAAGGGGTGCTTGAGAAAGCGCATTCGCCGCTAGTCTGCTTCATTCGCAAACGGATTTCCTCAACCTGCGCGAGCCGCCAGCCAGGCGGCGCCGGCCATCGCGGCGGCGAGCGAGGCGGCGGGCATGAAGCGCGTGGCGTAAAAGCTGGAAATTCGCGCTCTCAACAGCAGCGGCAGCACCAGAGCCACCAGCGAAAGCTGAGCTATTTCAACGCCGATGTTGAACCCGGCAAGCGTCGGAATCAGGCGCGCGCCGTGCGAGCCCAGTTCGGCGAGGGCGTTGGCGAAACCAAAGCCATGCACCAGGCCGAAGCCAAAAGCGAGTGCCAGGCGTGCCTTGGCCGCGCCCGGGAAAAGATTCAGCAGGCCTGCAATGAGGATAGACGCGGCGATGGCCATTTCGATCGGCCGCACGGGAATGCTCACCGTGCCGGTGGCAGCGAGCGCCAACGTGATGGAGTGGGCCAGCGTGAAGGCGGTGATGATCTGCATCAAGTCGCGCGCCGTTTCGCGAAAGCCGCCTGCCTGTTGCCATTCGCGGCCGGTGCTGCGCAGGACGCTGGGCAGCAGCAGCAACAACAGGAATGACAGGTGGTCGTAACCGATCCAGACATGCCAGATGCCCTGCGTGACAAAGGTGCCAAAGGTTGCAAGGGCCGACGGAGCGGCAGGCTCGAGCCAGCGGGGCGTTCCCGGCGACAGGATGGATGTGAACTGTCCGCCCGGCGTCGTGATGTCGATCAGCGTGCGTTGGGTGGCATCTTTGTCGAAGAACAGCGTTGCCGAGAGGGCCAGAGCGCCGGGCGCAGGGCATTCGGCAAGGAAGCTTTGCGAGAGATGGGGTTCGCCGGCATGTTCGGTGAGAAGCAGGTCAGCGAGCTTCGCGTCGCAGGGTTTGCCGCCGCGGGCGATGCTGAGATGGCTTGCCGCAAGGGACGCGATGTCGTCGCGGTGGGATTCGATTTCGCGCCAGGTGATAGAGCCATTGCCGTCGTCGTCCAGGCCTACGGCCCAGTGCACGTCGGCCACTGCGACGTCCCATGTGACGGTGACGTTTGTGTCACCCGCGCGGCTCTCGGCGACGAGATAGCTTGTGCTGGTTGCGTGCGCTTGTGCGCTCAGGGGGGCGACTAGTGCGGTCAGCCCCAACAAAATTGCGAATAGCCAGGCAACAGGTTCGGGACAGAATGCTCGCACGCTGCGGCAGGCCCTATCAGGTTCGCAAAAAGGCGGCGAGCTCCAACGTGTGTTTCTCACGTATGCAGCCCCGCGAGCGTCCGATCTTCGAACCGGCTGTCGTGCAGCCACTTGGCAACCTCAGTAAGGGCCGCGGCATCACCGCGCGCCCGCGCG
>JBDTUL010000441.1:0-5536 GCA_040007735.1 Gammaproteobacteria bacterium
GGCAGGATTACGCGGTCATGGCTATTCGCGGTGAAACGCCGCGGCTGCTTGAATTTCACGCCGCTTCGGCTCCGCCCAAGAGCCTCCTGACACGAATAGACCCAAGTCCCCAGTACTGGGGGTACATTTGGGGGTACCTGTAGTTCCCTGATTGTGACTTCTCTCGCTAACTCAATTAGTTACGAGCAACTATCGGGTCCTCTCCTGGGCAGACCCATTTTCGAAAAGTCAAGAATCGTATCTCGCAGAATCTGCGCGAAACAGGGGTTCACTTTCGAGCACTAGCGGGGAACAACTCACCGCCCGAATATCTACAAAACCAACGGCAGGTGATGTTTGCGCTTGGGGGTATCTGCTCTTCCGCCGAATCGGGAATTGCCTTTTCCAAACTCGCCGTAATCCGACGCGAGCCGGTTGGTCAGCACCTGCGCAGGCAAATCTCTGCCGGCCACCTAAAGGCTATGCGCTGCAGCACGATGGCGTATCCTCGGCGTTCCGAGGGGAAACAGAAGAGATGCGGCATGATGGAAGGGAGGGCGCGGTGACGGCAAGCACCATCCCGCGCGCGGTCTTCGTCAGCTACGCATCCGAAGATGCCGCCGCGGCCGAGGCTGTTGTCGGCGCACTGGAGCGCGCCGGCACACCCTGCTGGATCGCGCCCCGGGATGTCGAGCCGGGAGCGTTGTACGCCGACGAGATCGTGGGCGCGATCAACGACTGCCGGGTCGTCGTGCTGGTGCTGTCAGCGCGGTCGGTGGCCTCCGCCCACGTCGGCAAGGAACTGGAGCGGGCGTCGTCGAAAGGTCGACGCATCATTGCGCTTCGCACCGATGCGACCCCGCTGCCACGCGCGTTCGAGTACTTCCTGAGCGAATCGCAGTGGATCGAAGTCGGACCCCAGGGCATCGAACAGGCCGCCTCGAAGCTGGTCGAGTCCGTGCAACGCCATCTGGGGTTGGCGACGGCAAAGGTCCCTGGTGTTACGGATGCGGCACAGCCAACGCCCGAGCCCCGCCGCTTTCACTCCTTCGGCAAGCTGTGGGGCATTGCCGCCGCGCTGCTGGTGGTGATCGCCGCCGCGGTAGGCTGGAACACCTGGCGGGCAACGCCTGAGCCTCAGACGAAACCGCCGGCGGCCGCGGCGAGAGTCACGGCCGACCCTTCAATCGCCGTGCTGCCCTTCGTCAACATGTCTTCCGACAAGGAGCAGGACTTCTTCGCGGACGGCCTCTCCGAAGAGCTGCTGAACCAGCTCGCGCGATTGCCGAACCTGCGCGTGATCGGCCGTACTTCGTCGTTCGCCTTCAAGGGCAGGAACGAAGACCTGCGCAGGATTGGCGAGCTGCTCGGCGTCAATCACATCCTCGAAGGCAGCGTGCGCAAGTCGGGCAACCAGCTACGCGTCACGGCGCAGCTCATCAACCCGCTCGACGGTTCGCACCTCTGGTCGGAGACCTACGATCGCGAGTTCGCAAACATCTTCGCGATCCAGGATGAGATCTCCAAGGCCGTAGCCGGCAAGCTGCAGCTCACCCTTGGGGGCGGAGGCAAGAAGAGCGGCGGTACGCAGAACGTCGAGGCCTACGAGGCGTACCTGGTAGGTCGCAGCAAGCTCAATGCAGCCCAGCCTGCGGAGGTCCTGGAGGCTGTGCAGCATCTCGAACGCGCGACGACGCTGGATCCGGACTTCCAGGATGCCTGGTATGCACTGCTCCTTGCCCACGCGACGGCCGGCAACCTCAATCCGGAGCGACGTGCCTCGTCGTTGCAGCGGATCAAGGAGATCTCCGCGCAGGTGCTGAAGACGGCGCCGGATTCCGAGGCCGCGACGTTCGCGAGGGTCAGAAGCGCACTCGCCGCGAAGGATTTCGTGACGGCGCTCGCGCTGCTGCACGGGCAGGCGACGCGCGGCACAGACTTCGTTAGCTACGGCTCCCTGTTGCTGGTGCTGGGACAGCCGGTGGCCGCCGCCGATGCGTACGGCGAGGCGCGGCAGCGAGACCCTCTCGTCGGGATCCTGACTGTCTTCAAGATGATCGCGCACGAAGTCGCGGGGCAGAACGCGAAGGCGGACGAGGAGTACCAGCGGGTGCTCCTGTTGCCCAATGTCAACCGCGCTCTCGCCGAAGGCAGCGCACTCGTCCGGGCGATGGGCCTGCGGGATCGACCCTCCATCGACCGGCTGCTGCCGCGCGTGATCGCGGCGGGACCCGAGCAGTCGGCCGTCAACGGCACGGCGCTGAAATACCTCGATGATGCGCCGGCTGCGTTACGCGAGCTGCGCCGGTTGATCAAGGAGCCGGTCATGCAGCAGGACCTCTACAGCATGGCGGCGCTGTCGCAGTGGGCCGCGTATTTCGGCGACGACGCGCTGTCCCTGGACGCCCTTCTGCGCACCACGCGATCCGGAACGGGTGTGGGGGCATGGGGCTTCAGCTTGTGGCGACCCATCATCAAGGGCGTGCGTCGCCTTCCCGGCTTCAAGACACTGCTGCGCGAACAGGGCTTCGTGGACTACTGGCGCAAGAGCGGAAACTGGGGCGATTTCTGCAAGCCGGTCGGCGCCGACGATTTCGAGTGTCGCTGAAGTGAACTGCCCGAGATGAGCACCAGCGGCCCGGTGGTCTACATCAGCTACGCCTCCCCGGACGTCAATGCGGCCAACGCCGTAGTCAATCAGCTTGAGGGCGCAGGTTTCGCATGCTGGATCGCGCCGCGCAACGTCGTGCCAGGTGCCTTGTACGCGGAGGAGATTGTCCGGGCGATCAACGAATGTAGCGTGCTCGTCCTCGTGCTGTCGGCGCATTCGGTCGCGTCCACTCATGTGGGCAAGGAACTCGAGCGTGCTTCGTCGAAGAACAAGCGCATCCTGACGCTGCGCATCGATGCGACGCCATTGCCCAGTTCGTTCGAATATTTCCTGAGCGAATCGCAGTGGATCGATGTGGCGGCCGGCGGCCTCGGGCCTGCCACTGTGAAGCTGGCAGAGGCCGTTCGTCACCACCAGGGCCCGGGAACGACGCAACCGGTCATGCCCGTCGCCGTACCGCTGTCCACCGGCTCACCTAGTCGCAGGACGATGCTCGTTGCCGCCGCGATGCTGCTGCTCGCCCTCATCGCAACCACCGTATGGAAGCTGTGGCCCGCCGCATCGGTGGATAAACCGCCGGTCGCCGGACCGACTCATTCCATCGCCGTCCTCCCCTTCGTCAACATGTCTTCCGACAAGGAGCAGGACTACTTCGCTGACGGATTGTCCGAAGAGCTGCTGAACGAGCTGGCGCAGATCGACGGGCTGCGCGTGGCCGCGCGCACTTCCAGCTTCTCGTTCAAGGGCAAGAACGAAGACTTGCGCGTGATCAGCGAGCAGCTTGGCGTCGGCAATATTCTGGAAGGCAGTGTCCGCAAGAACGGCAATCGCGTCCGCATCACGACGCAGTTGATCAGCGGCAAGGATGGCATTCACCTCTGGTCACAGACCTACGACCGGGACATGAATGACATCTTCGCCGTGCAGACAGAGATTGCGACGGCGGTAGCCAACGCCCTGAGCATCACGCTTGACGTCGGAAGGATGTCGCGCGCACGCGGCGGCACCACCAACCTCGAGGCCTACGACAAGTATCTGCGGGCCGTCGTGCTCTTTCGCCAAGCCGGACCGAAGGAACTCGCCGAAGCTTTGCAGCTCTACCGGGAGGCCGTGAAACTGGACCCGTCGTTCTCGCGGGCCTGGGTAGAGCTTCACAGCGCTCTCGCCACCTCGTTGATATGGCTTCCGGAGAACGGCGTCGCCGCGCAATCGGAGATGTCGATGGTCAGCAAGCGCCTTATCGAATTGGCGCCGGATGCCTGGTGGACGAAGGTCATGCTGACCCGACAGTTCCTCAACGATCGCAGATGGGCCGATGCGGAGTCTGCCGCCAATGCGGCCCTGGCCGATGCGCCGCCTTCGGAGACGAGCGCTCTGGACGCCCAGGCGCTTTTCCTTTGGGCCGTGGGTAGAGTGAATGAGGCCGCCGTCTACAGGGATCGGGTGGCACAGATCGACCCGCTGAGTTTGTTCGTTTCGGGAACACGGCAACTCTCACTCGAGGTTACGGGTCGTTCCACCGATGCCGAATATCAGCACAGCAAGCAACTCGTCGGCGACCGCTCGGTCTGGGAATTTTTCGCCTTGCGACGTCTGTGGATGCGCAAGGATGTGACTGCGGCGCAGATCGACGCCCAGTATCGTGTGTTCCTGCAGCACTCCAGCCTGCCGATGACCCTCAACAAGACGATGACGTCCCTGCTGAACAACAAACCCGCCGCTGCTGCCGAGATTCGCAAGGCCATCGACGATCCAGCCAATCAGGATCAGACGCGAATGATCGCGCTGCAATTGTGGGCGGATCACTTCGGCGACCGGGATCTCGTCTCTCTTGCCTTCCGGCACGGTATAGAGCTGCGCATGACGAGTTGGGTCTCGCTCTGGCGTCCTTTCGAAACCGGTTTCCGCGCGGATCCACGTTTCAAGGACATGCTGAGGGAAGTCGGGCTCGCGGACTATTTCCGCGCCACCGGCAAATGGGGTGATTTCTGCAAACCCGTCGGAAAAGACGACTTCGAATGCCACTGACGCAGTCGGGAATCTTCATCAGCTATCGCCTGAGCGCAACCTCTGGAGTGAAGGACTCCTGGCAGACTCTAGCGTTTGCGCCATTCACAAGGCGGGCACACAACTGTCCGCCCTGGTTACTGCCGCGCAGCCCCAGGACCTGGCAGCAATCCCGAGCTGGCGCCTGCATGAGCTGAAGGGCAACCAAGCCGGCCGCTGGTCGATTACCGTCAATGGCAATTGGCGACTGACATTGACCTTCGAGGGCACCGATGTGGTGCTGCTCGACTACGAGGACTATCACTAGGAGCGCTGACATGAGCCAGATGCATAACCCCTGTCACCCCGGCGAAGTGCTCAAGGAAGCCTTGAGCGATATCAGCGTGACCGATGCAGCCAGGCGCCTGGGCGTGGGCCGGGTGGCGCTCTCGCGGCTGTTGAATGGCGCCACCGGCATCAGCCCGGAAATGGCACTGCGGCTGTCCAAGGCGCTCGGCACGTCACCTGAGTTTTGGTACGGCATGCAGGTCAACTATGATCTGTGGCAGGCCAAGAAAAGGTTCCGCGGCAAGGTGCGACCCATCGTCCAGCGCGAAAACGTGACGGCCTGATAGGAACGGATTGACGCAGTGCTACCGCAGAAAGTCCGGTACGTCAGGACGTTTCGAGATAGCGGCCGCTGGGCATCCACCCCGCTTTGCCCTCCCCCACTTGACACGCATAGTTCCACGTCAGTATCGCTGTAGGTACAAACGTAGGTATCTGAGATACTCCGACTCCAGTTCTGCTTTCTAACTCAAGCAGTTACGAGCAACTATCGAGTCCTCTCCTGGGCAGACCTAAAAAACAATACGCGAACTCATGGAATTACGCGTGTGGTGTGGGACCCGAACCTCAGCGGGTCCTCGTTCGGGCGTGCCTAGGTTAGTGGACACCTGA
>JBDTUL010000442.1:0-5530 GCA_040007735.1 Gammaproteobacteria bacterium
AAGGAGTTCGCTCCCAGCCGCCCGGCGATTGAGAACTCTTGGTTTTTAGCGCAGTGAGCGAAGAAGCCCTCAATCGCCGGGCGGCTGAAGAGAGCGTTAGTGCCTGTATCAGCGAGGTGCGGCGAGACGCCCAATAGCATCCAGCGCGACATCAATTCCATTGGTAACGCTTGCTGTTTGAAGGCGATTTGAAAGCGCTGCGTACCGCCCCTCATCTTCCAGCAAATCGATTGCCGCCTTCGAGAGAGCCACCGCATCGAGCGACGCGCCCAACGCGAGCCCCGCACCTTCACATTTCTCGATTCGGTGCGCCTGATCCCCAGCAATAGGAACAGCAATGCACGGTCGTGCAGCGGCGATGGCTTGCAGCAGCGTGTCGCCACCGTTCGAGATGAGGAGACGCGCGCCGCGGATTAGCTCTGCCAGCTCGAACATAGGCATGCGCGGCGCCAACCGCAGATTGTCGGCATGGCTTGCTTGGCCGGCTCGAACGGGTGGAACGCCCGATACGACCGGTTGTGCTCGACCTTCGACTGCTTGCCTCGGCGTCACGCCCACCAGAACTGTTGCAAACCCCCGCACCGAAACCCGGCGCGCGGCTTCCGCAACAATCTGCGACGCGTTCTGCGCGCCCGGATGATCCGTGCCACCGCCCGGCACCACGAGCACGTAACCCCCAGGCACGATGTTGAACTTAGACATCATGCGTCCAGCGACGCTGGCGTCCGCCGGCGGCAGCACCGCATCGAGGAATCGAACGGCCGGGCGCCCGAGCACCCGCAACTTCAACCGCTCGATGACACCCAGGCCACCGGCGATGAATTCGGGATACGCAATCCAATGCTCTTCCAGCATGCGCATCCAGACCATGCGGAACGCCTTGTATCGCTGGCGGCGGCGCGAGCTCACATAGATGGCTCGCGCACCGCTGTCGACTGCCGCGCGAATCTGGCCGGTGCGGCCCGCGTTGTCGAACACCACCAGCGTAGGGCGGAACTCACGAATGACCTCCACCACCTCGCGTGTGTGCAGCGTGGGTGACGACGGCAGCAGCGTCGACGGAAACGGTGTTTCCGCCGCATAGGGCGCTGCCTTGCTCACCACGAAGTGAACCTGCAACTCCGGCCATCGGCGCGACGCCGCAGTGGCCAGCGCCAGCGCGCGCGCGTATTCGCCCATGCCATGCGCGCCGGAAACGGGCACGAATAAAACGCGCCCGCCCTTACCGCTGCTGTTGAGGAAGCCTGTCACCGGCCGCGACGTTGCCGACAGAATGGCCGTTGGTCAACCGCCATCATTCGTCGCTCGTGTCCCGCGGCCCAAACCGATCTCGCGTGGTGCGCTCTCCTGTGGCGAGGAGACCCAGTTTCTCGAGACGGGCTTCGATGGCCCGCAACGTGCGGCCATGATTCACGGCCACGTCGGCCAGCGGCTCGCCTGCCTGGAACGCATCGATGAGCAAGCTCTGCTCGTCCGCGCTCCACGAGCGCCCGATATTCCTGGGCAGCTGCGCGCGGCGCGTGGCGCGGGCCACCCCCTGTTCCAGCGCGGCTACGCCGACGAGCAGCGCGCGCAGCACATCCGCCTGCTGAAGCACTGTGCCGGCGGGCAGTTCATCGCCGTTGAAGGGGTCGATTCCCTGAACCAGGGACGTGAGAATCTGGCGTGCGCGTTGTTCCTGCATGAGTCGAATTCCTGCTGTCCGGCGAAAGTGCCGTGAGCGAAATTCTCGACCCTGCACCAGGGTGCTGGGCAGAGCCTTGGTTGTTGCGTTTGTATAGAAATGCAGTCGACGCCGCATCCCGTGCCGGGCCGAGAGCGCCCATTTGCACGCACGCGCGCCCCGCGCTTACTGTACGCGCCCCGCGAGTCACGATCTTTCAGTCTATGCGCGCATTCGCCTGGTTCATGGGCATGTTCCTGCTGGGCTTCGCCGTCATCGCCGTCGTCACGTATCCCGTGTGGCTGCTCGTGCATCCGTACGTGGACTGGCCGTTCCATCGCATCGGCGGCCGTCTCGGCCAGCTCGTGCTGTTGATCGCGCTCGTAGTGCTCGCACGGCGACTGGGCGTGGCGGACAAGCAAAGCTTCGGCTACGGACTGCCCCGACGTCTTTTCATTCGCGAGCAGCTGAAAGCGCTCGGTCTCGGCGTCGCCACGATGGTGCCCATCATCGTCATCATGGCGCTGCTGGGGTTGCGCTCCTGGAAGAATGGCGTCGCGCCCGACGCGGGGTTCCTGGCGCAAATTGCGGTAAAAGGTTTGCTCACGGGCCTCGTCGTCGCGCTCATCGAGGAGACATTCCTTCGCGGCGCCATGTTCACCGCCGTCGCACGCGAATCCGGCGCTCGCGTGGCCATCGTGCTCACCTCGCTGCTCTATGCCGCCACGCATTTCTTCGTGAGCTACAAGGTGCCTGCCGATCAGGTCACCGCCCTGAGCGGCCTCTCACTCGTCACTGGCACGCTCGACAAGTTCGCCGACCCGATGGCGATTCTCGACGCGTTCCTCTGCCTCTTCGCCGTGGGCGTACTACTCGCGTGCGTGCGCGCGGCCACGGGCCACATCGCCGCATGCATGGGGCTTCACGCCGGCTGGGTGTGGGTGATCACGTTCGTGCGCGAGACGTCGCAGCCGAACGATGCGCATCCACTGAGATTTCTACTGAGCCAGTTCGACGGCCTGGTCGGCTGGCTGGTGCTCGCGTGGACGGTGGTGATCGGCCTGGTGCTGTACCGGCTCTATGCGCGCCGGCCGCCGGCCGTCACTCTTCAGCGCGCCGGATAAACGGGCTCAGCCGGGCAAGGCGCGCAACGGCGTCGTCGAGCTCGAGGCAGTACTGCTTGTCGGTCAGGTTGATCGGCAGAATCTCGGCGAGCCGCGCGCCCACCCAGCCCGCATCGTCGAAACGCTTGGGCGTGGACTCATACATATCGCCCAATTCCGGAAGCACTTTCCGCAGGATCTGGCCGAGATGCGCGAACTCACCCGGCAGCCCCACCTGAGGTTCCGGCGGCGCCCATTCCACGGTGCCCATGTGCAACCCGTCGGACTGCACGCGCCGACTCGTCACGCGGAACTTGCGCTCGCCCACACAGGTAATGCCGAGCAGACCATCCGGCATTTGATTGAAGTCGACGATGCGTGCGCTCGTGCCGACGTCCGCGGCGCTGGTGACTGCACCGCCCGCCTCAGCGCCCGCGCGTATCAGCACCACGCCGAACGCCGCGCTCTCGCGCATGCAGTACCGCACCATGTCGATATAGCGCGGCTCGAAGATACGCAACGGTAGCGGCCCGCCCGGAAACAGCACCGTGTTGAGCGGGAACAAGGGAATCTCGGCACCGGCCGCTGGCTCTGCACCGCGGGACATGGTGGATCGCCTTTACTGACGCCCGAACCGGGCTTCGAGGTTCGCGAGCAGCTTGCCGTGCAAGCCTCCGAACCCTCCGTTGCTCATGATCAGCGCGTGATCACCGGGGCGCAAGGCCTTGCCGAGGTCCGCGGCGAGCGTGGTCACGTCGGCGACCGAGCGGCCGCGCGCACCGAGGGCGGCCAACAGCGGCTTCGTGTCCCAACCCAGGTCTGGCGGCGAGAACAGCCACACCTCGTCCGCCAGGGCCAATGACGGCGCGAGCGTGTCTCGATGCACGCCCATCTTCATTGTGTTCGAACGCGCCTCGAGGACGGCAACGATTCTCTGTGTGCCTACACGACGCCGCAGTCCATCCAGCGTGGTGTGAATAGCAGTGGGGTGGTGAGCGAAATCGTCGTACACACGTATGCCATTAACTTCGCCGCTCACCTGCATGCGCCGCGCGATGCCCGCAAAGGCTTTGAGCGAGGCAACTGCCTGTGCCACCGGCACGCCGGCGTGGCGGGCTGCGGCGATGGCCGCCAGCGCGTTCTCCATGTTGTGAGCACCCATCAGCGACCACTCCACCACGCCGCGGGAAGTGCCTTGCTGCAGGACTTCGAAGCGCGAGTAGTCCGGCACGCCATCAACGGGCCGCGCGGTCCAGTAGGCCTCGCCGGCTTTCGCTGCCTCCGCGCGCGTGAAGCCCTCGCGTTCCGTCCAGCAGCCCATGGCCAGCGTTTCGGCCAGCCGCGCGTCGTCTACGTTCCAGACGATTCGGCCGCTGCCCGGCACGGTGCGCACGAGGTGATGGAACTGGCGCTGGATTTCCGCCACGTCCCGGTAGATATCCGCATGATCGAATTCGAGATTGTTCAGGATGACCGTGCGCGGGTGGTAGTGAACGAACTTCGCGCGCTTGTCGAAGAAGGCCGAGTCGTATTCGTCTGCCTCGATGACGAAGAACGGCGCACTGCCGAGGCGCGCGCTGGCGTTGAAGTTGGCCGGCACGCCGCCGATGAGGAAGCCGGGGTCGAGACCCGCTGCCTCGAGAATCCACGCCAGGATTGACGACGTGGTGGTCTTGCCATGCGTGCCGGCAACGGCCAGCACCCAGCGGTCTTTCAGCACTTCACGAGACAGCCATTCGGGGCCGGACACATACGGGATATGACTTTCCAGCAGCGCCTCGATGACCGGCTGGCCGCGCGTCATGACATTGCCGACGACGACCACATCTGGCGCGGGCTGCAGCTGGGCTGCCTCGAACCCTTGCGTGACTTCGATACCTAGCGCTTCGAGCTGCGTGCTCATCGGCGGATAGACATTCCGATCGGAGCCGGTCACGCGATGGCCGGCCGCCTTCGCGATGGCCGCGATGCCGCCCATGAACGTGCCGCAGATACCGAGGATATGAAGATGCACGGTAGTCGACTCAATTCGCTGGAGTGTAAGGGGGTGGAACCTCTGCTGGCGCAGCGGCCGGAGCGGGTGCCATCGCCGGCTCCGCAGCCGGCACCGTTGTGGTAGCCAGTGGGTCGTCCGGCGTCAACGCAATCAGCACGAGCTGGCCCGCGAGAATCTGCAGGATGATCAGCACGACGCATGCCGCCATCGGAAGTTCGAGCGCGGCCTTCAGCACGTGGCTGCCTGCCCGAATGATCCAGATGGCAATGGCAAGGCCAATTATCGCCGCCGGGAATTGCAGCAGGGTGTCTTCGGTATACCGACGAGACAGGTAGATGGCCACGATCCACAGAGGCGCCAGCACCAGCTGGTACCCAAACATCGCGGTGGTCGTCTGCAGGAATCGCTCAGGCTTGCCGAACGCGCGCAGCAGCGCGGCGTACCAAAGCACCGTGAACGCAATGTCCGCGAATAGATGGAGCCGCCACGGGGTGATGGGCGGCAGCACCAGGCTGACGATGTAGTTCACCAGCAGATAGGCCACGACGGTGCCGGCGAGCAGCACGGAGGAGGCAGGCAGGTCCTGCGGGCCTTTGCGTGACAGCGCTATCTGGGTGAAGAGCTGGACGAGCTCTTTCATGACGTTCGGATTCGGGCGCGGTCTCGCATAGAATGTGCGCGCCGGATTGTACAGGGCATCACCGAGCTCGTTGCAGACCATCGTCACGACCACCGCCGCGCTTACGGAATTGGCTGCACGCCTGGAAG
>JBDTUL010000443.1:0-5517 GCA_040007735.1 Gammaproteobacteria bacterium
AATCCGCTCCGCATCCGCAGGCGTCACCGGGTTGTACACCAGCATCGCGAGATCCGAGCGGCCATCCACGGCGAATGCCGAGAACTCCAACGCGATCTCCCCGAGAATCGGATGCCTCAGTCGCTTGGTCCCGCCGCCGTAGTTGCGAACGGCGGCGCGCCAGGCTCGGCTTGCAGGTAGAACATGCCTCTACAATCCGCGGGACGACCACCGTAAGCGCTGAAGGGGCACGCCATGAAAAAGATCGATCTCGCCGCAGTAGCGGTTGACTACCCATCCAGCTATCCACCCCCGTTCGACGAGCCGTGCAACGGCCAGAGCTGCCAGCGCTTGGGCCGCTCGCAGGGTCTCACGCTCTTCGGCGTCAACCTGACTGTGATCCCGCCAGGGGTTTGGTCCAGCCAGCGCCACTGGCACAGCCATGAGGATGAGTTCGTTTGGGTAGTGGAGGGCGAGCTGACCCTCGTGACCGACGCTGGCGAGGAAATCCTGCGCTCCGGCGACTGCGCGGCCTTCAAGGCGGGTGACCCAGATGGCCACCACCTCATAAACCGATCCGACCGCCCCGCCACGGTCCTCGAAATTGGGAATTCAGACGCGCGAGACCGATGCGTCTACTCGGACATCGACATGGTCGCCGGGCCGGGAGCGGCTGGCTACAGCCACCGCGACGGCACGCCGTACTTGGTCAAGGCGGGATAGACCAGCGGTACGGGTGAGGAAATTTTCTCTCTCAGCCGCCCGGCGATTGGGCTCTTCACAGTTGTATTGGCTTACGGCTCCGGCAACCTTCCGGGACTACCGCACGTGAACGCGAAACTCACGCTGCAGGAACAGCGTGAGTTTCGCGGCAAAAAAATGTGGGCGCCTCAGCGGCTTCAGAAGTTGTGCTGATACGTAACCCCGAACGATCGGGGCCGCCCTCTCACCGCGGTGCGCGCCGAACGCAGTGGTGCCGCTGCCAGCGTTCCGCTACCTGAATCCCAGAACCCGCCGCCAAACCGTGTGGCATAGGTTGCGTAGGTCTCATCCAGCAGGTTGGCGCCGAACAGGCTGACACTGTCGTTCCCCTTCGGGCTCTGCCACTGAATACGCGCGCCTACGAGGTCGTACTTCGGCAGCTCATAAGAGGAATCGCTGTTTGCGGTCGGGTGCGTCTCCTGTTTGCCGACGTAGGCGTAGTTCACGTTGAACGCGAGGCGGCTCTGGTTGCTGAACGTGAGGCCATACGTGGCACCCACGTTGAAGCTGGGTGAGGGCTGCGCGGGGAACAGGTTCGGTCCGCTGTTGGCGATGGGGTCCTTCAGGTCGTCCTTCGTGATGCCAACGCCGGCGTCGAACGACAGGTTCTCCGTGGCGGCGAACCATGCGTCGAGCTCGAGGCCGTAGATATCGACATCGCCCGAATCGACGATGTTGATGCGGAAGCCGATGGGGCACGAAGCCTGCCCCTCCGCCACGCAGCTCACCTGGCGAGCAGCCTGACGGCTGCTCCACTTCATGAAGAAGCCGGTCGGGTTCAGGCGAAGGCGCCCGTTGAAGAAGGTGGTGCGCGCGCCGATCTCGTAGTTGATGACCTCTTCGGGCGGGACCGGCTCGATGTAGTCGTCGCTTTGCAGATTACCCGGCACGTTGGGCAGGACGGTCAGGCTGTACTGGCCGGCGCGATAAGCCTTCGACGCCGTGGTGTACACCATGACGTCGTCGGTCAAGTGATAGTCGAGCGTGCCGCGCCAGTCGAGCTTGGTCCAGCTGTCATCCGCGTTCACGGTGGTGGAGGTCGTGCCCGGCGCCGGGGTCCAGTTGTCGCCGTTGCTCGGGAAGCGCGTTTGCTGGATCGCCTTCTTGTCGTGCGCGAGCCGCGCGCCGACGGTGACGTTGAACTTGTCCGTGGCGTTCCACGTGAGGTTGTTGAACCAGCCGAACGAATCGGAGTTCTGCGTCGTATCCGTGTCAGCGCTACGGAACAGGCCAGCGTCTGCGTTGGGCGGCACGCCGGGCGGGCTGGCTACGCCGCCGGCACCGTTGTAAACGCTGGTGCCGCGCCGGTTGATCGTAACCGTCGCCGCCCCGGAGTCTTCGCCGAAATAGTTCACGCCGGTGACGAAATCGACCTTGCCGCCGAACAGGCCCGCGTTGAGCTGGAACTCCTGGTAGTACACCTTCGACTGCACATCGTCGGGCCGGCGCTCCATGCCGAGCAGCGGCCAGTCGGTGAGCCCTTCGTGATCCAGTTTCGCGTACCCGGAGATGGAGGTGAGGGACAACTTGTCGCCCAGGCTCCAGACGATGTTCGCATCGGCCTGGTAGTAGTCGTTGTTGTCTTTCTGCGCGCAGGCCTCATCCCAATCCGGATTGAAGTCATCGAGGAGACAGAAATCCGGGTCTGTGCGCGAACCCCGCACGATGCGCGGATCGTCGTTGGTCGCAAGGCGCGGCTGCCCGGCGAGTGCGAGCGAATCGGAGAGCCAGTCCGCGTAATTTCCCTGGATGATGCCGGGCGCCATGTCGAACGTCTCGAAGACGTTGGGCGAGCCATCCGATTCCGAGCGGGTGTACAGGCCCCCCAGGGTGACCTTCACGTTGTCGGTGACGTCGAAGGCCGCCTGGATGCGCGCCAGCTTGTCCTCCGATCCGCCGAGCTCCTGCGACCCGCGCTTAACGTAACCCTCTTCATTGAGGTACGCCGCCTGCGCGCGCAACGAGAAGCGGTCGTTGACCGGAATGTTGACCATGCCGCTGATGTCCCGG
This sequence comes from Gammaproteobacteria bacterium, assembly GCA_040007735.1. Taxonomy (GTDB): domain Bacteria; phylum Pseudomonadota; class Gammaproteobacteria; order Steroidobacterales; family Steroidobacteraceae; genus JADGHX01. Next base: position 2,752 of record JBDTUL010000443.1, read on the forward strand.
CGGTCGAAATTGCCGAGCGTCGCCTTCAGGTAGCTCTCGAACTCCGGACCTGGCTGCTTCGTCACGATGCGGATCGCGCCGCCGGTGCTGTTGCGCCCGAAGAGGGTGCCCTGCGGGCCACGCAGCACCTCGATGCGCTCGATGTCGAACACCTTGAACACCGAGCCGTTGGTTCGCGGCACATAGATGCCGTCGATGTACAGCGCGACGCCTCGCTCGCTCGTCGCGCCACCGCCGCCCGAGATGCCTCGAATGGAGAACGTAGGCTGATTGTTGCCGTAGCCACGCGAGCCGTTGATGGCGAGGTTGGGCGTGAAGAGCGCGACGTCGGAGAGCTCCTCGATGCCCTTGCGCTCGAGGGTTTCCGAGGAAAGCGCAACGATGGAGAGCGGGGTGTCCTGAAGCGCCGTTTCGCGACGTTCCGCGGTGACGACGACCTCTTCCAGCGATTGAGCGAATGCGGTGCCGGCACCGAGTGCCGCCGTTGACAAAAGAAATGACGCAGCGATCCTCACGATCAGACCCCCTCTGGATACCGTAAGAAAGTTATTATTCTGCGGGGGATTGTTGCACGGCTCGTCGTGACAGAGAGTTGCTTTACGAGGAAAGCAGGATTCCTCTGAGCAGCACGACCACCCAGCGATTGAGGGCGCTCGAAAACCGGACGGCCGTGCAAACTCAGGCGGATGACCGTGCAATCGGGCTCCGCGTGCTCCCCGCGCTCCCCGCGCTTGGGTACGATCAGGTTGTCTGGAGTATCAGCAAAGGGGGGCGGCGGCCGATGGAAGTCATCCAGTTGAAGATCGTGAAGGAGATCTATGCGGCCCGAAGCCTGAGCAAGGCCAGCATGCGACTGGTCAAGGCGCCGTCGATCGTGAGCCGACATCTGGCTGCCTTCGAAAAGGAAGGCGGGGGAAGAATCTTCCATCGGACCGGGCGCGGCGTGCAGCTCACCGAGCTCGGCGAGCAGATCCTTCCCCAGATCGACCTGATCATCCAGGCGCTGGAGCACATGGTCGACTCCGGAAAGACGCCCTCCAGCGCAATCGCCGGCAACGTCCGGGTCACGGTTTCTCCCGTCATCTGTGAGACCCTCGTTCCCCTTCTTCTTGCGAGTATCCGGCAGGATTACCCCCTCATCCGGCTGCAGTTCTTCGAGGGCTACAGCAGCCAGATCGACGATGCGCTGGAGAAGGGGGTGACCGACGTCGCTGTGTTCCTGCGCAACGGCGTGTCCGCCGGCTCCAATCATGAGGCGATCTGCCAGTACGACACCTGTGTCATCAGCCTGCCTCGCACGCGCCTACCGGGGGCGGCAGTGGTGGGAAGACAGGAGATTCTGTTCTCCGACCTCGACGGTCTGCCGTTGTTGCTGCCTTCTGAGCCGAGTTTCGCGCGCCATGCCCTCAGCGCCCTGGCTGAGAGTCGAGACATCTCGCTTTCCATCGCAGCCGAGGTCAACTCAATGGCCAGCATGGAGGCGCTGTTCTATAGCGATGCCGGATACATCATCGCGGCCGTCGGTTGCGGGCCCGCGGCGGACACGGGACACATCGGTCGCAACATCCGGCAGGGTCGCTTGAAGGCTGCGCGCATTCGCGATCCGGATGTGAAGCGGACGCTGGTCGTAGGCACCGCGGCCAGCGTCAGGAGCCGCGTTGAAGTCGTCCGGAAAGCCGCAGTCAGAATACTGAGGGAGATCACGCGGGGGCGCACTCCCAAGGCCGTTCGTACCGTCGCACCCTGAGCGGCAAACCGTTATTCGTTCAGCTCGGTCGGCTTGCGGAGATCGGCACATATGCACGCGAAAGACACCGGACCGCGCTCCCATCGATGACTTCAACCGAACCCGCAGCGACCAGCTCATCCAGTAGAGCGCAAACATCGGAGTCGTCGGCGCATTCGAAGTTGTATGCATGGCGCTATTCAGCCGCGGCAAGAACGCGCAGCTTGGCGGCGATGAACTGTGAATGAGACAAGTGCAGCATGTCAGCCACGCGGCGGATCAGGTGTTCTTCGTGCTCGTGTAACACGGAGTCGGCATAAGCTGCGCGCCACAGCTCCTCGATGAACCGCACCTTCCGCTCGGGCGGAAAGGTCTCATTGATGAGCGAGGTGAACTGGTAGATGTCGTGCGCATCGCGCGATTTTGATTCCGCCAGCGTAAGCATCTCGCGCCCTTCCGCGGCGCTCAGGCGGAACTTGCCCTGTACGGAGTCCAGTACGGCCTGCCGCTCCGCATTCGAGAAGTCGTTGTCGCTGCGGGCCACCTCGACCAGCAGCACCGCCGCGGCGAGTTGTGCGCGCCGTTCAGCACTGGCTGCGGACTCGTCCGGCTGCGCGGCGATGTGTTGATCAAAGAAATTGCGAATGGCGGTGAGCATGGCAAGGGTGCGCTATCGGGGAATGACGTTGCTTGGGCAATGCATTCGGGGGCGGGTTCCCGCGGGGCCGGGGCGGTTACGCGGGCCTGGGTCCAAAGACCCATTTAACTCACATAAAGGAGTGACGGCCCGAAGGGGCCCTTGCCTACACCAGCCGAACGCCATATGTAAGAGTGGGTACAATCCCACCGGCGCGGCACAATGCGTGTCCAGCGCGTCGCCTCGACAAGCCGAAACGGCAGCGAGGCGCCAAAAATCACACAAAGAGAATGGATATAGTTACTAAGTTCAGACCTCCTGACATAGCCCTTTTCGCAGCTGAATCCCGCCCTTGTGCGCTTAAGGGTGCGGACCAATACCTGTCCGGTTTTTCCGGAAGCGG
>JBDTUL010000444.1:0-5516 GCA_040007735.1 Gammaproteobacteria bacterium
GGCGCCGCTGCGCCAGAGCCCTCAATCGCCGGGCGGCTCGGAAATTGTTTTTAATTTTTTTTCCGAGCCGCCCGGCGATTGAGGGCTTCCTCGCTGCGCGCCCACCTGCCGTTATACTGCACGCACTTCCACCCACCGTGCCCCGCCATGCCGATTCGCGTCTTACCCAGCGAGCTCGTCGACCAGATCGCCGCAGGTGAGGTAATCGAGCGGCCGGCGTCGGTCATCAAGGAACTGGTAGAAAATAGCCTGGACGCCGGCGCCAAGCGCATCGACATCGACATCGAGCGCGGTGGAATTGGCCTCATGCGCGTGCGCGACGACGGCCGCGGTATTCCCGCAGACGAACTGCCGCTCGCCATTTCGCGCCACGCCACCAGCAAGATCACATCGCTAGACGATCTCGAAGCCGTTCCCACGCTGGGCTTTCGCGGGGAGGCATTGCCTTCCATCGGCTCGGTCGCGCGCCTCAGAGTGGTTTCGCATCCTTCAAGCGCGGAACACGCCTCAGAGATCAATGTAGACGGCGGCGCTGTAGCCGACGTGAAGCCGGCAGCGCATCCAGCCGGCACCACCATCGAAGTGCGAGACCTGTTCTTCAACGTTCCGGCGCGGCGGAAATTCGTTCGTAGTGACGCGACGGAAGTCGGGCACATCGCTCGCCTCACCGAACGCCTGGCGTTATCGCGCTTCGATGTAGCCTTTCGTCTCAAGAGCGGGCCGCGCGTGTTGCTGGATGCTCCGGTCAGCGCACCGAGCGATGGCGCTGCGCGCGATAGTGCCGACGTGTTCAGCGGCTCTGGCGACGCGCGTCTCAAGGCAGTTCTGGGCGCCGACTTCCTCGCGCAGTCTGTTCCGTTTCATCACGCGGCTGGCCCCGTGTCGATTTCTGGCTGGGTTGGTTTGCCGACCTCGTCGCGTGCGCAGCCTGATCAGCAGTTCTGGTTCGTGAATGGTCGCTGTGTCCGCGACCGCTTATTGATGAATGCTGCGCGCGTCGCCTATAGAGATGTGCTGTACGGCGGCCGCCACGCGGCGTATGTGCTCTACCTGACGCTCGACCCGAGGTTGGTCGACGTCAATGCGCACCCCGCGAAACTGGAAGTGCGCTTCCGCGACAGTCGGCAGATTCACGACTTCGTGTTTCGCGCGGTGGAGCGCACGCTAGCCGGCACGAAACCGAAGCTGGAAGGCGCGCCCGCTGCGTCGGCTTCGTTTGGCGCACACAGCGGTGTCGCGTTCAACGGCGTTGGAGTCGATAGCTCTGCGGGCGACGGCTCGGAGAACCCAAGTGCCACCCATGGCGGTCGGCCAGGCGGCGGCTACTCCGCAAGTGCCGGAGGGTCACGGTCGTCGGGCGCGGGCGCCTATGCCGGAGCCGGCTCGAGTAATGGCTCTTCAGGCAGCCGCGACTACTCCCACCATCGCACCCTTAGCCCGTTCACTTCTTCACCTGGCCGCGTTTCTTACCTCGCGCCGGGCGCTGCGGGCGCATCGTCATTGCCTCGGCCCGCGCATCAGAGTGCCTTCGATTTGCGCGAAGAGCCGCGCAGCCCCTGGCGCATCGCCGACGCCGTGCGCGACGAGCCTGCACCTAACGCATACGCCGACAGTGGCGCCGAGGACCAACCCCTCGGCATCGCTATCGCGCAGCTCCACGGCATCTACATCGTCGCTCAAAACCGCAGCGGCCTCGTACTGGTAGACATGCACGCCGCCCACGAGCGTGTTATGTACGAAAAGCTCAAGGGTGAGCGAGGCGGCGCAGCCCCGGCATCCCAGCATCTGATGGAGCCGATCGTGGTGGAGCTGAAAGCCCACGAGCTCGATGGCGTGCTGGAGACCCGAGACGAATGGGAGGGCGCCGGCTTCACGCTCGACTCACTCGGTCCGACCCGTCTCGGCATCCTTGCGGTGCCGGCAATGCTCGTCGGCCAGAACATCCCGGAGATCGTGCTTTCAGTGGTTCGGGACCTTGACCAGGACCACGGCGCGCATCACCTCGACGGCGCCGCGGACAAGTTCCTCGGCACGCTCGCGTGCAGGACCTCCATCCACGCCCACCGCCGCCTCACGGTGCCCGAGATGAACGCGCTGTTGCGGCAGATGGAAGCCACCGACCGAGCCAACCAATGCAACCACGGTCGGCCGACCTGGACGCGCCTCTCCATGGCGGATCTGGACCAGCTCTTTCTGCGTGGCCGCTGATGCTCGGTTGCATGTTCAGTGGCCCCAGTGCCCGCGACGACAGCGACGGCCACCCCGCTAGAAGCCAGTGAGTTCCCCAACAGCCCCGGTGCTGGTGCTGACCGGCCCGACCGGCACAGGCAAAACCGACTGGGCCGCCAGGCTCGCCGAATCGCTTCCGGTCGAGATCGTCAGCGTGGACTCCGCGCTCGTCTACCGGGGCCTTGATATCGGAACCGCCAAACCGCCGCGCGAGCTGCTCGAGCGGATTCCGCATCACCTGATCGATATTTGCGATCCCGCCGAGAGCTACTCCGCTGGCCGGTTCGTCAACGACGCGGTGGCGCTTATCCGCTCCATTCAGGCGCGGGATCGCATCCCTCTTCTGGTAGGTGGCACCATGCTCTATCTCCGGGCATTGTCGCGGGGAATCGCCCCAATGCCTCAAGCCTCGCCGGAACTTCGCCGCTCCATCGACGAACGCGCACAACGAGAAGGGTGGGGAGACGTGCATGCCGAGCTGGCGCGCCTCGACCCGGAAGCCGCCGCCCGCATCCATCCGAACGATCCGCAGCGTATTCAGCGCGCTCTCGAAGTTTGTTACACAACTGGCCGCCCCATGTCGGAATTGCACCAATCCACCCGCAGCCCCCTGGGCGAAATGCCCGTGCATTCGTGGGCGCTGGTGCCAGCGAATCGCGACACCCTGAGTTCGCATCTGGAGCGGCGTTTCCACCACATGATGGAAGCCGGGTTTCTCGATGAGGTGGCCGCGCTCCGTGCGCGCACGGATCTCACGGAATCGCACCCGGCTGTGCGAGCGGTCGGATATAGACAACTGTGGGCTCATTTTGAGGGCGAGTTTCCCCTCGACGAAGCCGTGCGTCGTGGAATCACCGCGACTCGCCAGCTCGCCAAACGGCAGATGACATGGATTCGCTCGGAGCATGGTCTAACGTGGATCGACCCACACGCGGACGGCGCATTTGAACGCTTCAGGGCGGACGTCACCCAATGCCTCGTGCGCTAGCTTGGGCGAGGTGCGAAGTGCCATGTTAAGATGCGCGCCGCGCCACGGCCTGCGAGGCACGGCGCTTGCTTGGATTGTGTCCCACGGATGGCCCGCGCGGTCTGCGATTCAAATTACATAAATTCGACCCCGTTAGTTGAACAACTAGAAGTCGCGAGAGAATAAGGAGAACACGAGATGGCCAAAGGCCAATCGCTGCAGGATCCCTTTCTGAATGCCCTGCGCAAAGAGCGCGTGCCGGTTTCGATTTACCTCGTCAACGGTATCAAGCTGCAGGGACAGATCGATTCCTTCGATCAATTTGTCGTCTTGCTGAAGAACAGCGTTAGCCAGATGGTCTACAAGCACGCCATTTCCACGGTCGTGCCCGCACGCAATGTCCGGTTGACCACTGGCGAAGACGGTAGCCCCGCAGCGGAGCCTGTCGTCGAGTAATGATAAGTGTCACGGAGATTGTGAGTGTTCGAACGCCCACGCAGCGGTGAGCGTGCCGTTCTGGTGCGCCTGGGGCTGGGCGCACAGGTCGATCCGGAAGATCTGCAGGAATTCACGCAGCTTGCCGTCTCGGCGGGCGCGCAACCCGTCGCCACCATCACAGGCCGCCGCGAGCGTCCCGATCCGCGCTTCTTCATGGGCAGCGGCAAGGCGGATGAAGTCCGCGATACCGCTGCCAGCGAATCGGCGGACGTCATCCTGGTGGACCACGCATTGTCTCCCAGCCAGGAACGCAACCTCGAGCAGCACACCGGCCGGCGCGTGCTGGATCGGAACTCGCTGATCCTCGACATCTTCGCGCAGCGCGCGCGCAGTCACGAAGGCAAGCTGCAAGTCGAGCTTGCGCAACTCAAGCACATCGCCACGCGGCTCGTTCGCGGGTGGACCCACCTCGAGCGGCAAAGGGGCGGCATCGGCATGCGTGGCCCTGGCGAAACGCAGCTGGAATCTGACCGCCGCCTCATCGGCGAGCGGGTGAAAGTGCTCACGAAGCGTCTCGAAAAGCTTCAGCAGCAGCGCGAGACCGGTCGTGCGCAGCGCGCGGAAATCCCTGTCCCGTCGGTCGCGCTGGTGGGCTACACCAACGCCGGAAAATCCACGCTGTTTAACGGCGTCACGGGCGCCGACGCGTATATCGCGGATCAGCTGTTTGCCACCTTGGATCCCACGGTCCGTCGCATCTCACTTCCCGGCGGCGTTCCGGTGGTGGTGGCCGACACAGTCGGATTCATTCGCGAGCTGCCCCACGAATTGGTCGCCGCCTTCCGCTCCACGCTCACCGAGGCGCGTGAAGCCACGCTTCTGCTTCATGTGGTGGATGCCAGCGATCCGCGCCGCGAGGAGCACATTGCGCAGGTGAATGCCGTGCTGGAAGAGATTGGCGCAGACAAGATTCCGCAGGTGCTGGTCTTCAACAAGATCGACCGCCTGGAGATCGCCCCGAGGGTGGAGCGCGACGCTGACGGCCGCGCCGTTTCCGTGTGGATTTCGGCTGCCAACCGGGTGGGTTTCGATCTGCTGGAGGCGAGCATTGCGGAGCGGCTGTCCCGCACGGTAAAGCGCGCGGTAATCCGCATGCCGGCGAGCGCTGGGGCTATACGGTCCCGCCTCTATGCCGCAGGCGCCGTCCGCGGCGAAACCACTGCGGATGACGGGGTTCTGGACATTACTGTGGAGCTTCCCGACGTGGAATTGCTTGCCCTGGCCCGTGCGCCGGGGGTCCAGATCCTCGAATTGGCGGAAAACGGTATGCCTTGTGCCCCCGCGGAGGGCTACCTACAATCGGTCCCCTTCCTGAGCGCGAACAAGCTGCGCTGAATAACCAACCTTCTCAAAGTCGGCGCACTCGCTCCCTATGGCGTGGAATCAACCGGGCGGTCAGAACAATAACCCTTGGGGCAAGCGGCCTAATGGCGGCGGAGGCTCCAATCTCGATGAACGCGTGAAAGACTGGCAGCGTAAGTTCGAGTCCCTGTTCAGGCCCGGTGGCCGCGACGGGAAGGGTGGCGGAGGCAATGGCACTGGCGAAGGCGGCGGCCAGGGCGGCTCGCTTGCCATTACTGTCGTGCTGGTCATCATCGTGCTTTGGGTCGGCAGCGGCTTCTTCCAGGTGAAGGCCGCCGAACGCGGCGTCATCCAGCGCTTCGGCAAGCTCGTGCAGCCGGTTCGCAAAGACGGCTGGGGCTGGCGTTGGCCGTGGCCCATCGAAACCGTCACCAAGGTCAACGTCGAGAACGTCAACAGCGAGCCCTTCAAGTCGCGCGTGCTCACGGCGGACGTCAACCTGGTCGACGTGCGTTTCGCC
>JBDTUL010000445.1:0-5488 GCA_040007735.1 Gammaproteobacteria bacterium
TCTGCACCGTCGTGCTCGGCATCGCCGGCATGGAGGACATGAAGAAGGTCGGTAAGACCGGCGGACTCGCACTGCTCTATTTCGAAGTGATGAGCACCGTGGCGCTCATCGTCGGGCTCATCGTGGTGAACGTCGTGCGGCCCGGCGCCGGTATGAATGTGGACATCGCGACGCTCGATGCTCATTCCATCGAGAAATACGCCGCGCCGGGACAGATGCAGGGTTTCACGGACTATCTCCTGAACGTGATTCCTTCGACCGTCGTGGATGCGTTCGCGAAGGGCGACATCCTCCAGGTGCTGCTGTTCTCCGTGCTGTTTGGGTTCTCGCTTCATGGGCTGGGCGGGCGTGAGGGCGTGCTTTACGAGTTCATCGAGCGCTTCTCGCGTGTGATGTTCGGCATCGTCTCCATGGTCATGCGGCTGGCGCCCATCGGCGCGTTCGGCGCCATGGCATTCACCATCGGCAAATACGGCCTCGGCACGCTCTTGTCGCTTGGCAAGCTGATGCTGTGCTTCTATGCCACTTGCCTGTTCTTCATTTTCGGCGTGCTGGGGATCGTCGCGCGGCTGCACGGGTTTCGCATCACCCGCTTCGTTCGCTACATCAAGGAAGAGCTGTTCATCGTGCTCGGCACGTCGTCGTCCGAGTCTGTGTTGCCTCGGATGATCACGAAGCTCGAAGGCCTGGGCGTGCAGAAGTCGGTGGTGGGGCTCGTCATTCCCACCGGGTACTCTTTCAATCTCGATGGCACGTCTATCTATCTGACCATGGCGGCGGTGTTCATCGCGCAGGCCACCAACACTCAGCTCGATCTCGTGCACCAGGTGACGCTGCTGCTGGTGCTGCTGCTTACTTCGAAGGGCGCGGCGGGTGTGACGGGCAGCGGTTTCATCGTGCTGGCCGCTACGCTCTCCGCCGTTGGGCATGTGCCGGTCGCAGGGCTGGCGCTCATCCTGGGAATCGACCGGTTCATGTCGGAAGCGCGGGCGCTGACCAACCTGATCGGGAACGGCGTGGCGACCGTGGTGGTTGGCAAGTGGTGCCAGTCCGTCGACGAGGCCAAATTGCGCGAGCAGCTCGAGCCGGTGGTGGCCGGAGAGTTGAAGCCGGCTTTGCCGCCTGTCACACCGGGCGCGTGAGTCCATGGCAACGGCAAGGAAAGCTCCTCGGCGACTCCAGCCCAAAACCACTACGGCGTTTCGCAGGCTGCCGCTGTCCAGCCTGCGAGTGTTCGTCGCCGTGGCTGACCAGCTTTCCTTCACGCAAGCGGCCCAGAGCCTGGGAATCACCGCCGGCGCGGTGAGCATGCAGATTCGTTCGCTCGAGGAGTATCTGCAGGCGCCGCTGTTTCTGCGCCGGGGCAGGGTGGTTCAGCTCACAGCGGAAGGCGCGCGTCTGCTGCCGCGTGTGCGCAACGGGCTGGAGGAACTGGAGCAGGCCATTGATGAGGCGCGCATAGATCGGCGCAGCGGCCCGCTTACGGTGAGTGTGCTCTCGTCGTTCCTGCAGCAGTGGCTGTTGCCGCGGCTCCAGGATTTCTACGACAAACATTCCGGCATAGACCTGCGCGTTCACACCTCTGCATCGCTGGTGGATTTTCTGCATTCCGACGTGCAGGCGGCGGTAAGGTTCGGCGCTGGAAGCTGGCCTCAGCTGCATGTCGAGAAGGTTCTGGATGAGTGGCTCGTGCCGGTTTGCACGCGTGCCGTGCTCACCAGGCACGGTCCGATTCGGACGCGCGACGATCTGAAGCGGGTGCCGCTGCTGCATTCGAAATCCGAGCCGTGGAAAGTTTGGCCGGACATCACGCTGTCTTCCGATGAATGGGCGCCGCGCGGCGCCACGTTCGACGATTCGGTCAGCGTGGTGCGCGCGGCGGAAGCAGGGCACGGGTTTGCCCTGGCGCGCTGGAGCCTGGCCGCCCAGGACATTTCGAACCAGCGGCTCGTGATCGCAAGCCCGGTGATCATCCCAGCGCCGCGGTCGTATTACTTCGTTTGCCCGCCGAGCTACATCTCGCTGGATAAGATCGCGGCGTTTCGCGACTGGTTGGTGGTGCAGGCGGCGAAGGCGCCGGTGCCCGCGATGTAGCTAGCGCTTCGGAGCCAGCAACTGCACGCTGGGGAAGTACGACCGATAGCGAGCGGTGTCTCGCGTGAGGATTCCGCACCGGAGCACGGCGGCATGGGCACCAATGAAGAAGTCCGCGAGCACGTTGGTGCGCTTCCCGCCCGCGCGGCGGTATTTCATGAATGCCTTGCCTGCCAGAAACAGCGCGGGACGGGGAAGTTGCTGCAACCGCAGTTCCAGGTCTTCTATGCGCGCGTCCAGCCGTTCCACGGACTCATAGTTCAGTGACAGCTCCGCATAAATGACGGAGTTGATGACGAGCTCATGGATCTGCGACTGCGCTCGCAGTTGCGCGACGGACCAGTTCGCCCACTGCGGGTCGTTCTGCCAGACGTCGACCAGCACATTCGTGTCGACCAGCAGCATTACTTGTCATCGCGCAGCAGCGCCATCAGATCCTTCGTTCGCCACTTCACTTGCGCGGCGCCGCGGGCACGTTCGAAACGATCTGGCTTCGTGCCCGACCGCGCGCCGGCCTTGTACAGCACGACGCGGCCGCCGTCGTTCACATCGAACTCCACCTGGCACCCCGGTGTGAGCTGGAGTGCATCCCTCACCCGCTTCGGGATGGTGACTTGTCCTTTGATCGTCATGGTAGTGGCCATGCTATCCGCAAAAGTATTACTGATCAACCACTCGTAATACATCAATTTATACAACGATTCAAGGGCAAGAAGTCCAGCGCTACAGGTCGTGAATGGGAGCAATTAGTGAACGCTGCGCGGCGAGTGTGCTGTGACGTACCGAAGCGGCTACGATTCAGACTCGTCGTTTCGCAAGCGTTGCCGGTGCGGTTCTTGAGCGCGTGCTTCGTTCGAGTTATCGCGGCCCCTGGTGCGCATCAACAGGAGTGGGGACAGAATTGAATTGTTCGAGTGAATTGCCTCGCGGGGCGGCTCTTCTTGCCGTGGTTGTGTTGAGCGCTTTGCTGTTCGGGTGCGGAACTCCGCCTCGGCGCACGACGCCTGTTACGCCGTCTGCGGTGGTGAAACCCACGGTTCAGTACGAGCGGGCTCGCTGGTCAGCGTTGCCCGGCTGGGCCGCGGATGATGTGCGCGAGGTCTGGCCTGCGCTGTTGAAGAGTTGCAGGGCGTTGAGATTCCGGCCGGAATGGAGCACGGCGTGCACGGCCGCGCAGGCGGCCAACGCGCAATCGTCGCGCAGTGTTCGCTCGTTCTTCGAGCAGTACTTCGAGCCGTACCAGGTGTTGAGTGTGGCCGGTGCGCAGCGCGAAGAGAGCGGGCTCGTCACCGGGTACTACGAGCCGCAGCTCACGGGATCGCGCACTCAGTCCTCAGTGTTCAACACGCCCCTGTATTCGCCGCCGCCGGATCTGCTCACGATCGATCTCGCGTCGCTGTATCCGGAGCTGAAAGGCAAGCGCTTGCGCGGCCGGCTCGAGGGCAACCGCGTAGTGCCGTACTACAGTCGCGCCGAGATTGGCGCGGACACAAATGTTCGCGGCTATGAAATCGTGTGGGTGAACGATGCTCTCGATGCGTTCCTGCTTCAGGTTCAGGGGTCGGGGCGTGTGGTGTTGCCCAATGGCGAGACGATCCGCCTGCAGTTCGCGGACCAGAATGGCTATCCCTATCAATCCATCGGCCGCTATCTCATCGAACGTGGCGATCTGACCACTGCTCAGGCCACTCTGCCGGGCATTCGCCAGTGGCTCACACAAAACCCGACTCGCCTGCAGGAAGTGTTGAACGCCAATCCCAGCGTCGTGTTCTTTCGTGAAGAGAAGCTGGACGATCCGACGCAGGGGCCGAAGGGCGCGTTCGGTGTTCCGCTGACGGCGGGCCGATCCATTGCTGTCGACCCCGCTTCGATTCCGCTTGGCGCGCCGGTGTTTCTCGCAACCACACGGCCTGCGGCCGATGAGCCGTTGCAGCGTTTGGTGATGGCGCAGGATACGGGCGGCGCCATTCGCGGCATCGTGCGGGCCGACTTCTTCTGGGGCTTCGGCCCGGAAGCCGGCGCGCAAGCCGGCAACATGCGCCAACAGGGACGCATGTGGTTGCTGTGGCCGAAGGGTGCGGCGCTGCCGACGGGTTCGTAGGGGCAGTGCCACTTCCACACTGCGGAACGGCGAAAGGTCTCTAGCGTCGTTCGAGCGTAGAAAACGTCATCGCGTACTGATGGCGCTCATCCGCGGGGTGCTCAACGCGGTCGACTTCGTGCCACTCCCGCGCATCGATCGGCGGAAATACGATATCGCCGGGGATATCAGCCTGAATCCGTGTCAAATGAATCCGCTGCGCCATGGGCAGGGCCAGCCGGAAAATCTCAGCTCCGCCCACGACACATAGCTCTTGAACGGCGCCTGCGCGCGCGACCGCTTCATCCACGGAGCGCACCACAATCACACCGTCCGCGCGCCACTGCGAGTCGCGCGTCAACACCAGGCTCGTGCGCCCGGGAAGGGGCGTACCAATAGACTCGAACGTCTTGCGCCCCATCAGCATCGGCTTGCCCATCGTCAGCGCCTTGAAGCGCTTCAGATCATCGGGCAGATGCCAGGGCATGGCGTTGTCGCGCCCGATGACATTGTTGCGCTCCATCGCAACCACCAGGGAAATCAGCACGTCACACCACGACGGCCGTGGTCAGAATGACAAGCCCCCGCGCCGGCATGCGGAAGAACTCCGCCGCCTGAGCGCTGCGCCTCTGCATGCGCGCAAACAGCTTCCGCTGCAGCCCGCGCCACCCGGGCAGGTTCCGCGCGCGCACCACGTGCTGCCCGACGAAGAACGAGCAATCTTCCATGAACACACGCAATCCTCGAACGCGCGCGGAGCGCAGCGCCTCGCCCACATCCGGCGTTTCCATGAAACCGAAGTGCGCGGTAACACGATAAACCTGAGGCAACACCTCTTCCACACTCACGCGATGCGCCGGATCCCGGCGCGGCGTGCGTGCAATATCGATATTCAGGATCAACACGCGCTCATGCACCACATGATTGTGCTCGAGATTGCGAATGATGGCGGACGGCACCACATCCGGGTCGCTGGCGAGAAACACGCCCGTGCCCGGCACGCGCGGCAAGCCCTCGAACAGCGTATCCAGCTTGCCGATAGGCACCGCCATCTCGGCCAGCGCCGATTTGAGCTCGGCCCGCCCGGACCGCCACGTCCAGAAAACAATGAACACGCACGCCGCCAGCGTGAGCGGAATCCAGCCGCCATCGGCCACCTTCGTGAGGTTGCCGACGAGGAAAGTGAAGTCCATGAACAGCAGCAGCCCGAACACGGCAACCACTACGGGCTTGGGCCAGTTCCACTGCGTCCACGCTACATACGAACCGAGCACGGTGGTCATGGCCATGGTGCCGATGACGGCAGCGCCGTAC
>JBDTUL010000446.1:0-5487 GCA_040007735.1 Gammaproteobacteria bacterium
GTACCTGAACGCTTCCGCTGCCTGACTCAACGCGAAGGTAGTGACCGGGGGTGCCGTGTAGAAACCGCCGCGAATGCCGTCGACGATGTCCGCGAGCATCGTGTAAATGAGCGCGGGCTGCTGAGGTGAGACTTCCCCGAGATCAACCACCACGTAACGCGCGCTTGGTTTGAGACGCGCAGCCTCCTCGACGCTCAGGATCCCCCGCTTGCCGATCTCCACGAAGCAACCATTCGCTTCGAGCGCCGCGAAGCTACGCTCGATGAATTCATCCGCCAGGGAGTTCAGCACGACATCCACGCCACGCCCCCCCGTGACACGCAGAATTTCGGCAGCAAACTCGGTTGAGCGCGAATCGTACGTGTGATGCACGCCGATGGAGCTGAGGTACGCGCGCTTGGCAACACTGCCGGCAGTGGCAAACACCTCTGCTCCTGCGCGCAGCGCTACCTGTATAGCCGCTTGGCCCACACCACCCGCGCCCGCGTGAATCAGCACACGCTGCTTCGGTGCCAGATTGGCAACCACGCGCAGCGCGTAGTGAGCCGTCAGGAACGAGGAAGGAATCGCCGCAGCCTGTTCGAAGCTGAGAGATGCCGGCTTGCGCACCACCCATCGGGACGGCACCGTGACATACGACGCGAAACTGCCGTACGCAACGGCGAGCACGGCGTCACCCACGCGCAGCTCACTGACTTCGGGGCCGACAGCGACCACCGTGCCCGCACACTCGCAACCCAGCGGCACCGGCCCGCCGGGATACATTCCGAGCGAGTTCAATACATCGCGGAAACCCAGGCCCGTCGCACGAACTTCGATTTCCACCTCGTGCGCACCGGGCGCCCTGCGGACGAGAGCGGAAAGCTTGAGATCGTCGAGCACTCCCGCGCGTGAACTCTCCAGACGCAGGGGGCCCGCAGGCGCTCCATCCAACAATGAAGCGGAGCGCGTTCGAGATGATGGCGACAGCCTCGCCACGTACCGCTGCCCGCCCGCGCGCAGGGCAATCTCTTCGCCACTCTCCGCCGACACGAGATCCGCCACGATGGCGCCGGCATGAGATTGCGCGGAGCCATTTACATCTACATCGATGCACACGCCGCGCGTTTCAGGGAACTCGCTGGCCGCCACACGCGCCAGTCCCCACGCCGTTGCGCCACCAATACCGTAAGTGCCGCAGCTCTCACTCGAAACCGAATGCACACCTCGTGTCAGCAAACACAGCCGCGCCTTCGCCGCCGCAGGTGTTGCGGCGACTGCCTGTGCCAACGCAAGGAACGACGCACAGCCCGCGACCTGCGTCGAAGCAAGCTGCTCCACACCCATGGCCCGGCCAGACTCAGTAACGATAGCGCCACAGTGAACGATGCCGGCCAACGCGCCGGCCCTATCGCCATCGGCCGCAGCCTTCAGCAGCATCTGCAATTGCGCGCGATCGCCGACGTCGACCTCATATTGCGTATCATCGAGGCGCCGATACACGGCACCAGGATGAGCGAGCACCGTTTGGACACCGCGCGCCCGCAAAGCGTCGGCGACCGCGGTCGCATAGCCAAGCGCATCTGCAACCAGGACCCACGTTCCGTGTAAACCTGAGGTTGGCGCGCCAGTGCGCGGCGCGCGGCGCCACACGATGTCATGCAGCCACGCGTCGCGACTACGCTCATCCTCGAGCGTGCCAGCCGACAGCGGACGGCACGCAAAGCCTTCAACCTGAGCAACTGTGGAGCCCGTTTCGTCGAACAGCGTGACATCCGCAGTGATCGCGCCCGCATCAGATACGGCGCCCACCAGAGTCGCCCGACTAAACAGTCGCGCCCCGGGAGGCCGCAGCAGCACCACTCGTGCAATGCCAAGTGGCACGACGGGCTCACTGCCTTCGGGCACGAACGTCGAGACCATCTGCAGACACCCATCGAGGAGCGCGGGATGAAATGCATACGACTCGTCACGCATCGCGGAGATCGCCAGCGGCAACGCGATCTCGCCGAGCGCAACCCGTTCGCCGCGCCAGATGCGCTTGACGCCCTGGAAGGCGGCCCCGAACTCGAAGCCCGCAGCTCGCGCGCGTGCATAGTGTTCGGAGCTCTCGATGAGCTGGGGGAGCGATGCACGAAGCGCGGCAAGATCGATCGACTCCGAGTGATCGGCGATGCCTGAGCTCGCCAACCGCCCTGTCGCGTGCAGGGCCCACTCGTCCCCCGACTCCGGTTGGCGGCTCAGAATACGAAACGCACTTGGCGTGCCCGCAGCGACGACCAGCTGCACGTCGACCGGCTTCTGCTCATCCAGCACCAGCGGCGCCGCGAACACGAGATCCTCGAGAACCAGTGTGGCGCCCTCATTCCGATTGAGCTGCCTCGACGCCGCGAGCGCCATCTCGATAAATGCGGTGGCAGGCATCCACACCCGGCCCGCCACTGCGTGATCCGCAAGAAATTCAGGATCATTTGCACGAATGCTGCTGGCATACACCGTGTCGGCAACCGCAAGCGGAATTCGTGTGCCTAGCAATCCGTTCGCGCGCGGCGGTGTCGCCTGGGGGCCGGACGCGGAATGCAGCGGAGCGTCGATCCAATAGCGTTTGCGCTCGAAAGGGTAATTCGGCAGTAACACCCGCTTGCGCGAATAGTCTCTATCGAACGCGGCCCAATCCACTGCGACACCTTGCACGTGCAGCGCCGCCAGGCTTGAAAGCAGCACGGTCCAGTCGTCGCTCTCGGGGCGCAGACTGGGGAGCCAGGTTGCTGCACCCGGGACGCATCGTTTCCCCATGCCGAGCAACACGGGCCGTGCGCCGACCTCGAGGTAGGTGTCGCACCCTCGATCCTGCAGGGTGCGCATGCCAGCGGCGAAGCGCACCGGCTCGCTGACGTGGCGACACCAGTAGTCTGCTGATGCGATCTCTGGCCCTGCGACCGCGCCGGTCACATTCGAGATGATCTCGATTCGTGGCTTCGCGAACCGGATGCTCTGCGCAACCTGAAGGAACTCGCGGAGCATCGGCTCCATGAGGGGCGAGTGAAACGCATGCGACACGACGAGCGGCACGACCCTGATACCGCGCGATTCGAACTGCGCGACGAGTCGCTCCACGGAAGCACGGCGACCGGAAATCACGACACTCTCGGGTCCATTCACGGCGGCGAGCGCAACCTCGTGCGCGTAAGGTACCAGCGAGGCGGCCACAGCGGCCTCATCCGTGAGCACCGCCGCCATCGAGCCGTCATCCGGAAGCGCACTCATGAGCCGCCCGCGGGCCGCAATGAGCTTCAAGCCATCTTCCAGGCTGAAAACCCCGCCGATGCACGCGGCGACGTACTCACCGACACTGTGCCCCATCAGGTACGCGGGCAGCACGCCCCACGACATCCACAACTCACTCAGTGCGTACTCGATGGCGAAGAGTGTTGGCTGCGTGAGCGCTGTATCATTCAATCGCGTGGGGCTGGCTGACGCGCCGTATAGCGACTCGAGCAGCGATATCCCGTAAGGCTCCGAGAGTATCCGGTCGCACCGCTCGATCGCGGCTTTGAAAACAGGCTGACTTTCGTAGAGTGCGCGCCCCATGCCCGCGTACTGCGAGCCCTGCCCTGTGAACAGGAAGGCAATTCGCGGATGACGCCCCCGCTCGACACGCCCGCGCATGACCCGCGCGGATTCCTGCCCGAGTGCCACCTGCGCCAGCGCGTCGGCCGCCTCCTTCGCAGAGCCTGCGCAGACCGCGAGACGATGCAGAAACGGAGTTCGCCCCGTATTCGCTGAGAAAGCCACATCGCCCAGATCCAGCGTGTGATCCGAGCGCAGAAGCGCTTCATGACTGCGTGCGAGTGACAGGAGCGCGCTTTCGCTGCGAGCGCTGAGGGTAAGCACATGTTGCGGACGCACGGCCTGCACTACCGCCCGCGTAACGTGCGGCGCCTCGGCCAGAATGACGTGGGCATTGGTGCCGCTGAACCCAAATGAGCTGATGCCTGCGATGCGCTTGCGAGCGGAGCTCTTCCACACGACCGGCTTCACGGGAACCGTGAACGGCAAGCGCGTCCAGTCGATGTGCGGGCTGGGCGAATGAAAATGCAGGTTGGGCGGAATCGACTCGTGGCGCAGGGCCAGCACCACTTTCAGCAGCCCCGCAAGACCTGCTGCCGCTTCGAGGTGCCCGATGTTCGACTTCACCGCACCCACGACGAGCGGCGCTTCGCGCTGCCCGGTAGCAAACACCGCACCCAAGGCGCCCATCTCAATGGGATCGCCCAACGCCGTGCCGGTGCCGTGCGACTCGATGTAACCCACCTCCGACGGTATCGCTTCGGCGTTTCGCAAAGCCTTGCGAATGACGTCCTGCTGGGCGGGGCCGTTCGGTACCGTGAGGCCGCTCGTGTGTCCGTCGTGATTGACCGCGGAACCCTGGATCACGGCGAGCACGTTGTCCTCAGAAGCCAGCGCATCCTCGAGCCGCTTGAGCACGATGACCACGCAGCCCTCGGAGCGCACGAACCCATTCGCAGCCGCATCGAAGGTCTTGCAGCGATTGTCCGGCGACAACATCCGCGCCTTCGTGAAATTCACATAGAGCCCGGGATGCAACAGCTGGCTTGCGCCGCCGACGAGCGCCGCCTCGCACTCGCCGCTTCGCAGACTCTGGCAAGCCAGGTGAACGGCAACGAGCGAGGACGAGCACGCAGTGTCCACCGTGAGGCTGGGCCCGTGCAGGCCCAGCACATGCGACAGACGACCCGCCGCCATGCTGTTCGCAACCCCTGATGCCATATACGCATCGATGTCGTCCGCAGGCCGCCCGAGCAGCCGCTGACCGTAGTCGTTCCAGCAAACTGCGGCGAACACGCCGATCTCGCGTCCCTTCAGACGATCGGCCGCGACGCCTGCGTTTTCCAGCGCCTCCCAGCTCACCTCGAGAAGCAGGCGTTGCTGCGGATCGAGACTGACTGCCTCGCGCGGCGCGATTCCAAAGAATTCCGGATCGAACCGCTGTGGCAGATCAATGAAGCCGCCGCCACTGATATTGAGCTTTCCCGGCGCCTCGGGATCGGCACTGTAGTAGTCGCCGTTATTCCACCGCTCGGCGGGAATGGGCGTGATGGCGTCTCGTCCCGTCGCGAGCACGTGCCAGTATTCCTCGGGAGTGTTCGCCTTTCCGGGGAGTCGGCAGGCCATGCCAACGATGGCAATCGTGTCGCGGCGAGCCGGCGTGGCCGCGCGCGGCGCGACGCTCACGCGCTCGCCGTACAACTGCTCGCGCAAATACGCTACGAGCGCTTCGAGATTCGGATAGTCGAAGGCAATGGTGGCAGGCAACGCGCGATCGAGACTTCGCTGCAGGCGATTGCGCAGTTCCATGGACGACAGCGAGTCCATGCCCAGCTCGAAGAATCCGCGGTCGATCCCCACCAGCGCGACGTCTTCGATGCCGATGGTTCGGGCGACTTCCGACCGGACGTACTCCGTCAGCATCTCGACACGCGCATC
>JBDTUL010000447.1:0-5428 GCA_040007735.1 Gammaproteobacteria bacterium
TTGCCAACGACACCGTCGCCTCGCATCGTCACTTTTCATGTTTTCGTCGATCAGCGTTGGCCTCGGAAGTCAATTCCGCGCCGCTACACGCGTTGATAGGATTCATTGACGACGCGCCCCCACACAACGGTACATTTTCGCTGGCGGGACTCGAGGTCGAAAGCTGGGTGAGCACGTATTGCTTCGCGCTGGGGCCTGAGGCGCTCAGGCGGCTGGACTACAAGATATGGCAGCCGGACGTGGTCATCGAGTGCGTACCTGGCGGCGAAATCGAAGACTGTTTTTTTTCCGACGCGGTTTCGATGCCGCTACAAATTCACTTGCGCTGGTTCTTGTTTGCGACAAATGGATGGTATAGAGCCGCGCCGTTGACTCCTGACTCCGCGCTCCGGCTTGCCTTGAAGGCCCGCTGCATTTGCGCAGAGTTGCTTCTCATGGTGCGCTGCCGGCAAGTTGGCTGCGACGTGCGCGATCCAATGCGCCGCCATAAACGGCTTCAATGGCTTGATGACATCACCGTCCGGTGGAGGCAGCGCTTGTGCCGCCTGTCCGCATCATGGCCTTTGCCCTTCAAGGGGCACGAGGATGCGAAACCAAACTAACGGCACCGGATGCACGTTTGCGACTGACGTACCGCTATCACACGATATCGGCATGATTTGCCGCCGGTGGTCAACGGGCTCAGAAGTGAAAACCTACGTTCGCGACATCCTCTCGGTCGGCAGGTAAAGCAACGGCTTTGGAACGATGTAACGCGCGCCAAAAGGAGCGGTCCACTCGAGCCGAAAGTTTGCGACACCAGCAGGCAGGCTCTCGATTTCTACGGCGATGGGATAGTACCTACCGACTACGAGATCGATGCCGTCGCTGATTGAAATCCCATTCTCAGCCACAATTTGACGCGACACGGAAATGCGCGTATTCACAGCGGCAAGATGAAACCGATAGCGGCCCGGAAACGGCGTTCGCACCCAGCCAGTCCATCGTATCGACCTCGCCCGCGGAAGGTCACTTGAGGCCGGCCAGTCGAACGACTCGTCGAAGTCTATGACCTCGTCAATGCGGGTCAGCACCGGCGTGCCGCGCAGTCCCGCCTGCCCGAAGTACTCGCCGAAAAGGCCGACACCCGCCGGGCTGCTCGGCGAGCAAAGAGAGGCGGACCGTTCCGCATCGCTGATCGGTGGACCTGATGCGCGCACCGCTCGCTCCCACGTTTGCATGCCGGTGACGTCGTGTCCGAGCCCCACGGCAGAAAGTGCCAGCAGTCTTCGCGCGAAACGTCGACGAGACTCGATCATCCGGCGTGGCGTGAAGGGATCATCAACAGGATTATCCCCCGTAGCCCACTCCGAACAGCATCATCCGACCGTCACCAAGCATGTGCGCGCTGCAATCCTTTGATGCCTGATCGCAGTTCTTGATCCAGGTGTCCATGACCTCTGGCTTCCATCCATTGAACCAGTCGGCGTGCAGCGAATAGCCCCCCGGGGAAGTCGCCGGATACACGTCGGAAGCGAGACGCCACCTGAGAGGGGCTCCCGCCTCCGTCACCGGATAGACGGCGGTGATCGTGATGATCGGCAGCGTAACGGGGTACTTCGGATCGGAGCAGGTTGGACTCGAATACGCCACATGACTCCTATGGTCAGGGCTGTCGAGGTTGACCCCATCCCAGCACTGTGGGAACACCACGGATGCCCATACCTCCGCGCCGGCTGGGCAATTCGGGATGCGGTGGGGCCCGTTGGGGTCGCTTAGATCGGTGCTCTGGCCGGGCAAGGTGAAGCCGCCGCAACTGAACGCTGCGGCGCCGTATGGTGACGGACCAGTCGCCCGGGGATCGCCCGATAGCATCCGCAGCCCCGCAGGTAGCGGCTGGACCGTGGCCGGCTTGATCCACATGTTCCCTGTCTTGTAGTAGACGATGGCGATTCGCGGTCGGACGGGAGTGCCGTCTTTGGTGTCGATGATCGCGGGCTGCCAATAGCCGCTGCGATTTATGGTGCCACCTCTGCACGTGCTGCTGCCCGTCGTATGCATCGATTGGCTCGTCGAGAAAGCATTCGTTCCCGTGTTGCCGAAAAAGGCGTGTAGGTGGGACATCCCCGGCTGGCCCGGAAACACGATCGGATCGTCAAAAGACATATGTGAGAAATCGCAAATCGTTCGGAAATCCCCTTCCGTCGAAGCGCTAGGAACATCAGTTGTCGCTGCGACCATGTCGATTGAGACACCCATTGAGCCTGTCGGAAGCTTGCTGATATCGATGTAAGGGGCCCCGGGAATTGAAGGCGGAATAGGACCCGGGGCGGGCGCGGGAGCAGGGGACGGAGCCGGCGCAGGGGACGGAGCGGGGGCGATGCCCGGGGCAGGAGCAGGAGCAGGAGCAGGAGCAGGAGCAGGAGCAGGAGCAGGACCAGGAGCGAGGGGCGCCGGATTGGCTCCGCCAGGGGAGGGAGATGGAACCGGTTCGAGCGAGTTCGCCGGCGACCGGGATGTAGTGATAGGTACTTTGAAGTTCCTGGGTAGCGCACGCGTCACTGAGTCAACGGACGCCTGTGCTGTCACATCGCTGCTCTGGCCACCTCCGCATGAAGCGAGCGATACCGCGAGGACGGTCAACAGACATCCGCTCATGCAGGGAATTTTGACAGAGGCGTGCGTCATAGGGTAATGGTCTGAATTCAGAGGGTGGCTTGCGACGGTTCCGTTCCGCGCGAGAACTTTCCTAGCGGTAGCCGTCATATCGGCAATCTCTGCTGGATCTGTTCGCGCACTTGTTACGGATCGAACCCGAAGGTGGCTCCGTCTCGACGACGGCCCCGACGGTCGACGATCGACGGCCCGGAAAGGAAGCGCGATGCATGCCACAGTGGATTCCGACCAAACGTGCGTCGGACCTGCCGTGATCTGACTCATTGGTAACCGAGGAACTCTCATGACTTACAGGATCGACGAACTGCGCGAGATGGGTGTTCGCATGAGATGATTCGTCGCCGAATGCAACCGACGGGTCGGTCTCTGAAAGATCCGCTGGTATCGTCGCGCGCTTACATTCGACTACGGATGCGAAGCTGCGCACACCGAGCGCGTCGGCGTATGAAATAGCGATCACGTAGCGGGGCCTCGATCACATATCGAGCCGGTGTGCAATCGTTGCGGCTCCAAAATCAACGAGCCTGCTTCCCTATCGAAAGCAAGGAAGCATCGATAGAGCCGCTTATTGGCATCATCAGCCGACGTATTGCTCAGTTCGACGTACCTGCTGCGAAAGAGAGAATTCCCCAACTCATTGCGCCACGGTGACGTCTCGCGGCGCGAAAATGTGCAGCGTCGCGTCCGTTCCGTGCTGGACGACTGGTTGCCGGCACGTGGCAACATACAGAAGCGGTAGTTGGGTCAGTTCGGCGGTTCGACGCAGTTCGATGGTGGTGAAAGGCATTTCTGAACGGAACGATCACAGCGGTTTATTCGCGGATTCATGTTGTCGCTTTGACCTTGCGACGGTCTCTGCGAGCGACGTTAAATGGGCCAATGCCCACATCTCCGCTAGCATTCCAATCTACGGTCGCGCACTAGTCCTGCGGGCGCCGGGCTGGACGCGTGCGGAACGTAAGCAGGGGATCCAAAAATGAACGGCGCGCCCGGCAAGACTCGAGGCGTGGAGGACGAGTTGACGACAACGCTTGGTAGCGCGGATCGCGTGATCTCCGGGCGACCTCACCTTGCCGTCCTTGACGGTTGGCGCGGATTGAGCATTCTCTTCGTCCTCGCCAGCCACCTTCTGCCGCTCGGGCCAAAAGCTTGGCAGCTCAACGAGATGACGGGCCCGATGGGCATGGCACTCTTTTTCACGCTGTCCGGCTTTCTTATCACCCGCATCTTGCTGGCCGACGCCGACATTCCGAAGTTTCTGGTTCGGCGCGGGCTACGCATCGTTCCGCTTGCCTGGCTGGCGATGGCAATCGCCTTTCCGCTCTCTCTCTCGCCGGCGTCCGTCTACCTCCCCAACTTTCTCTTCTACGCCAACCTGCCACCTCAGCACCTGGCCGAGGTCGCCAGCCACCTGTGGAGCCTGTGCGTCGAGATGCAGTTCTACCTCGCGATCGCGTTAGTCGTTCGAGTAGGCGGCACGCGCGGCCTCTACCTGATGCCCCTGTGTTGCGTTGCTGTGACGGCGAATCGTGTCCTCGACGGAGCCTATGTAGACATCGTCACTTGGCGCCGTGTCGATGAAATCCTAGCGGGCGCCACACTCGCTCTCGTCTACAGCCGACAGCTTGGTACGCGCCTGCCGGCCGCGGTACCGAAGGCGAACGCCTATCTATTTCTGGCTCTGTTTGCCCTTTCCTGCCATCCCCTAGGCGGGTTCATGAACTATCTGCGACCGTATTTCGCCGCCGTACTCGTTGGCACCACGCTCTTTCGGCCGACGAGACTCGCAAGTGCTGTGCTGAAGAGTCGCCCGCTACGTTACATCGCGGCGGTGTCATTCGCGCTCTACGTCATCCATGGCCTGCTGGTCGACACTTGGCTGGGCAGTGGGGACAAGCTGGTGAAATACCTCAAGCGCCCACTATTCTTGGGCGTCACTTTCGCGCTAGCGCATGTGTCGACTTTCTACTATGAACGGCACTGGATCGACTGGGGGAAACGTCTGACTTCGCCACGAAGGACTGGATAAGCTTCGCTGAACCGCGTCTCGACCGACCACCACTTCGTCCTGCACGGATTGCCGCCCGTGACACTAATACGAGGTCATGAGCAACCGCTTGGACCGAGACAGCTAACCCATCGGACGGTCACTGCAGTCCAGCGGATCGACTCGGGTAGCGACGATTGCGAACTGCAGATAGCGCAGATCTGCAAACGCGTTGGAGGTCACCAAGTTCAGTGCACGGAATTTCCATGACGTCGGGCGAGCGTTGATGCCCTCGAGGGTAACGATCCGATATCCGCTCTCCGTGAACATCTCGGCGATGCTCTTGTGAGTGAAGAAGCGAAGATGCGTCCGATCAAGGACGCCTTCACTCGAATAGCGCCATTCTGCGCGCGTAACCAGGTCGCGCAGCACGGGCAGATATCTCATGTTCGGTATGGAGGCGACGACCGCGCCCCCGGGTCGAAGGAGCTCGCCCGCCTTCTTCAGAGCAGACTCGGGATCGACGAGATGCTCGAGCACGTCGTTGAACACGATGCAGTCGAACTGCGCATCGGCCGCAGCCAACGCGTCGGGATAGCTGCCCGTGACCACGTGGTCATATCGGGTCGCCGCGATCTCGGCAGCGCCTTCGATGGGTTCGACGCCCCACACACAGATGCCGGGCCGCTCCTGCTTCAGTGCTTCGCCAAATGCTCCGGTGTTGCAGCCGACGTCGAGAAGGGTTCGGGCATCCCGCGGAACGTGGCTCAGGACGTTCTGTCGCGG
>JBDTUL010000448.1:0-5370 GCA_040007735.1 Gammaproteobacteria bacterium
AACCCGAACCGCATCCTTCGCGGCCGCGAACCCCGTCTTCAACCCCGCGTACGGGTCATCAGACGCAACAGCGGAATCCACATCAAGCACAGTGACGGCCCCAGCCGGCACGTGCGAAGTCCAATAATTCTGCATCAGTTGCGTGTTCAAGAAAAATACTGTGGGGTCGTTGTTGCCGCCGCAGAGAAGCACCGGCACATTGGGTGTCCACGATCTCAGGTCGTTCAGCTTTAGCGCCCGGCGCAAAGCGTTTGACGGGTTTGCGGGCGGCAGGCCATCCGTCACCGTGGGGAATCCGCCATCCGGTGCAGTATCCGTGTCGCGCAGGTAAGAGAGGCGATACGCATTGGTGATGAGGTTGTCCGTGCCGAAACCCCTGGCATACAAGGCCGCGAACTCCGGCGGCGTGGCCGATGGAGTGAGCGCGGCGTACTCCGGCGCCGGAGGCGTCAGGCTGAACGCTGAATTGCTCGGAATCTTGCCCGCAGCTTCCAGATCGCCCACGGCGGTGGTGCTCGGTAACAGTTTGTCGATGCCCGTTGCATAGGGCGCCTCGAACACGTCAGTGGTGGCAGAGTAGATACCGAAGTTCGACTGCTGATAGCTGCTGATCAATAACACCAGAT
Organism: Gammaproteobacteria bacterium; assembly: GCA_040007735.1. Lineage (GTDB taxonomy): Bacteria > Pseudomonadota > Gammaproteobacteria > Steroidobacterales > Steroidobacteraceae > JADGHX01. The sequence goes on from JBDTUL010000448.1 coordinate 627, forward strand.
TGAGAGGCGCACTCGCGCTCACATCGCCGCGGAAGATTGCGTCGCCAAATGCAGTGAGCGCGTAGGGCCCGGACAGCGGCGCCGATGCAGTGACCGTAACGCCGGCTGCCTGTAGCGCGCGGTGTGTAGCCATGGCCACATAGCCGCCTTGCGAGTAGCCCGTCAGGAACAGCTTGCCGTTGTCAGTGATCGTGGGCGCAGAGCTCGTCGGCAATGCGCTTCGCGCGGCGGATATCGCGTCAATGGTGTCTTTCGATTGCTGATCCGCATTCAGGTATGGGTGATAGCTGAGCGATGACGTGTCGTAGCCTGCGTAGTTCGGCGCGACGACGATGTAGCCCTGAGCGGCGAAGACCGTCGCTACAGCCACGCCTTCCGTATTGTTGTCGTTGGTGAGGTCCGCGATGTTGTACGCGCGGCTCGGACTGGTGCCGTGGTCATACACCACGATGGGGCGCGGGCCCTGGCAGGCCGCATCGGTACCGGTGGGCACCATCAGCGCACCGGACGCGGTGGCGGATTCGCCTTTGGCGCCGACGGTGTTGTATTGGATCTGGTAAGCATCCACGCCGCACTTCGGCGCTAGGGCGAGATCCAGCAACGCCTGTCCAGCATCGCTCCCACCCAGTATGAGCAGAAGGTCAGCGGTGCCGTAGGATTTCAGCAGCGTGGGCGGAGTGGTGGTGAGCGTGCCCCGGGTTGGACTCGCGGCGGGAGGCGGAGCGGTGCCGCCATCGTTATTGTCATCACTACTGCCGCCACAGGCGGCCAACAGCGCACCAGCAACCAGCGCAATGAATGCGCCTGACACAAGCCTCATCGGAACTCCGGAAGAATGACGGACGCCGAGCCTGGCGTTCGTTAATAAACTCTCCGGGGGGAGAAAAGTTCGTTTGCGATCTTCATTCCAGCCGCCCGGCGATTGCGGGCTTCCGGTCTTGCAGGCCTTCAAGAAGCCCTCAATCGCCGGGCGGCTGAGAGGTTTATTTTTTCAGGTAACCAGAAACTTAGAGTTCACCAATCGCCTCGGGCGAACCTCCAAACCTCAAAACCCACTAACGGCCTTGAGCGCGGCCTGCGCGTTCACAAACCCAAACCCGCTGTCGAAGTCGAAACCCTTCGAGTGGGGAATGGGCTCCACCGCTGTGGGGTCCCGCGTCGCTAGCGCTTTCGACCTGATGTCATCGGCGGTGAGCCGCAACACGGTGTAGATGAGCAGAGGCGACAGTTCCTTTGGCCCGATGAATCGCTTGTGAGCGGCGATGTCCTGCGCCCGCTTGTCGAGCATGAGCGCTGCAACGGCTGCGACGTGAGGTGCGGCCGCGGACGTGCCGAAGAAGTTCGGAAATTGATCCGGCTCGCCGCCGGGTGCCGTCCCGGTGAAATTGAAGTAGAAGAACGACGTGTTGCCGCCGTCCGGACCCGTGACCCCGGGCTTCAGCCCGATGATCGGGAACGGCATGCGCCGGCCTTTGTCATCGAACAGCAGCGGAATGCCCCCGGCTGACGAGTAATAGTTCACGCACGCCTTGTTGCACGCGGGGTGATTGGCCGCCCCGAAAGCCGCGGTGTCGAACCACCACGCCGCGCCAACCGCCTCTGCACCTTCCGCATTCGCGTGACCGAAAGCCGTTCCGCTGCGCGTGTCGTACTCGTTCACGATGAGCTCATCGCCGAAGTCGAAGCGCACGTACGACACCAGGTTCGGCGCCGGGCCTTCGAAGAGCTCCAGGCTCATCTGCACTTCAACGGGATTCTCCGACAGGTTGACGATCTCAGCGAGCTCCACCGCATCGCCGCCGGTGTTCGAGGTGAGGCCCGCGAACTGGCAGTACGGTGTGTCGCCCGTTGCGAGCTCGCAGGGCTCGACAGGGCTGCCATCCATGTTGAACCAGACGATATCCAGGTCGCTGCGCGAACCGCGAAGCCCGTTCGCGGACAGCGACGGCTCATCCCAGTTCAGCGCGATGACGGTGTCGCCACCGGACGGCACGGTCATGTGCTGGAGCGTGTCGACGCCGCGGCCTGGATCGAAATCCTGGCTCGGCCCCTCGATGCCTTTCCCAAGGCGGAACTTCGATGAATACGCCAGCCGCTCCTGGTTTCCGGAGGAGGAGAAGTATGCAACGCCTTTCTTCACGACTTTGTTCACCGAGTCGGCCACGATGCCGTTCTCGAAGAAAGGTTCGTCGAAATAGATGATGTCATCGACGATGACGCTCGCGCCGTCGTTCGCCAGCGCGAGGATGCCGTCTGCGAAATCTTCCTCGCTCGCGAACGCCGTGTAGAACGATTGCTTCGCGCCGGGCGCTACGTCGTGCACGATTTGCATCATTGCGCGGCCTTCATCCGAGCAGTCACCGCTGGGCACGGGGCTCAGATCCGCGAGCACGTGAATGCCGGCAGGGAGGTCGCCATTCCTCACGTCGTCGGCGGCGCGTGTGAAGTTCTGGCCGACATCGAACGGGCCGGGCGCGCAATCGAAGCTGTCTGACAGCACGCCGACCCTGATGCCTTTACCCGTAACGCCAAGCTGCCTGCGTGCGAGGTCGCTGCGCATGGCCTTGTCGCCTTGTGAAGTGACGAGGCCTGCCTGGGTGATGGCCATCGAGCGCTTCATGAATTTCAGGCCGTCGGTATTCGCCATGTCGCCGAGACTTGCGATGGGCACGCGCCCCGAAACGGAGTGCTCATGCACTTTCGCATCGAGCATGCCTTTGCTGACGAGTTGCGTGCGCAACGAGGCTGGGTTGTCGCCGAACGCACTGACGCCCACGTAGCCATCGCGAGTGCGGAGCATGTATGGGACTTTGCGCGGCTGGGTGGCGACTCGCGCTCTCGATGCGCTTTGTTTGGCCTGGGCGCGCTGGAGCGCGAGCAGGGGAGTGCCGAGTTTCGAGCTGGCGCCGGACTTTGCGGCGGCCTTGAGTTGCGCCAGCGGAGTCGGCGTCTGGGCCTGAATAGCGCCCGCCCACGCGAACGCGATCGCCGCCGCGATCATGACGTGCTTCATGAGAGTCTCCCTGATTGATTCGATGCGTTTGTTCTAGTGTGTTCCGTGCAATACGCTGTTTCCAGTGGTGGCAACTACAGCACGATTGTGATGTCGTGATCAATCGTGTAACGCGGCCGATGCTGGGAATTCGCGACAGAGGATTTCCGGATGCAAGAAATGATCCGAGGTTGGATTTGTCCAATCTTGGACGTGGCTCTTGAGAGGGGCGGCTTGGAGAAAGAAAAGATCTGGAGCCTTCAATCGCTGGGCGGCCGGGAATCTTTTTTTGGTTTCAGCTCGAGAAAAAACAAAAAAAATTCTGAGCCGCCCGGCAATTGAGGGCTCTTTAGCGGCTGACCGGCGCGAGTCAGGTGCGTGCCGTCTTCGAGCTTTTGCTGTCTTTGAGCAAACGATCCAGGTGCAGCCTGATATGCGCCGCCTCCGCCGCCGTGTTCGCAAGCGCAATGGCGCGGTCAAACGCGACGCGCGCCTCTTCCGCACGGCCAAGCTGCGAAAGAAACGCGCCGCGCACGCCGAAGAAATGAAAGTACCCATCGAGTTTGGCCGCGAGCGGCTCGATCATCTCCAGTGCCGCGGCGGGGCCATGCACTTTCGCAACGGCCACCGAGCGATTGAGAGTGATCACCGGTGAGGGCAAGATGGTTTCAAGCACGGCGTAGAGTTGATCGATCTCGCCCCAGGCCGTGTCTTCAGCCTTCGCCGCGTGCGCGTGCACCGCTGCGATGGCAGCCTGTACCTGATACGGCCCGGCGCGCCGGAGACGCAACGCTTTATCCACCAGCGCCAGCCCTTCGGCAATCAAACTGCGATCCCAGAGAGTGCGATCCTGTTCTTCGAGCAGCACGATGGCGCCATTCGCATCCAGCCGTGCCGGTACACGCGCATGCTGAAGCAGGAGCAGGGCGTTGAGGCCCATGATTTCCACTTCACCCGGAAACAGTGTCAGCAGCAACCGCGCCAACCGGATGGCCTCCTCACACAGAGGCACGCGCACGTGCACTTCGCCTGCGCTCGCGGAATATCCCTCGTTGAACAACAGATAAATCATCGCCGCGACGGCAGTGAGTCGCTCAGCTCGCTCGGGAGCGCCGGGCGTTTCGAACGGCACTGCGGCGATGGAGACGTGCCGCTTGGCGCGCGTGAGCCGTTGTTCCATGGCGCTTTCGCTGACGAGAAAGGCGCGGGCGATTTCCTTCACCGTCAGCCCCGAGACTATGCGAAGCGCCAGTGCAATCTGCTGGGTGGCCGGCAACTCGGGGTGGCAGCAGATGAATAGCAGCCGCAGAACGTCATCCCGATAGTGCGAGCTGTCGAGCCGCTCGGCGAGGGGCGTTTCAGCGTCATCCAGATTCGAGATCACATCGTCATCCGGAAGCGAATCGTATTTCTTTCGGCGACGGGCTTCGTCCAGCGCGAAATTTCGCCCGACCAGGATCAGCCACGCAGCCGGATCCCGGGGCGGACCATTCACCGGCCATTTCTGGAGCGCGCGCAGGCACGCCTCCTGAAACGCTTCCTCGGCAGTGTCGAGATTGCGGAAATAGCGCAGCAGCGCACCGATGGCCTGAGGACGCGCAGAGGTGAGCGCGGCGTCGATCCAGGCCATATCGGTCATTTGATGGCGCCTCCGGGCGCGTAGAAGAGAACCGGGCGCTTTTGTTTCTGATAACCATATCAAGGAGAAGATACGCGATGAATACCACCGAAACCATCACGCAGCAGGCATTG
>JBDTUL010000449.1:0-5364 GCA_040007735.1 Gammaproteobacteria bacterium
ATGCAGCAGGCGCCGTCGCGTTGGATGCGCGCATCGTGATCGAGGCCCTTCCGCCGGCAACTTCAGACAACTATTCGCACATGGCGATCCAGCCATATCCGTCGCATCTCTCCCATCGCTGGACAGCGCGCAATGGACGCGAAGTCGAGATACGTGCCATCCGACCCGAGGATGCAGAGATGGAGCAGCGGTTCGTGCGCGGGCTCTCGGAGGAGTCGCGCTACTTCCGGTTCATCAATGCGATCCACGAACTCTCGGAACCGATGCTTGTGCGCTTCACGCAGATCGACTACGACCGCGAACTGGCCCTCGTCGCGGTCGCGAACGTCGAAGGCGTCGAGCATCAACTCGCCGTGGCGCGCTACGTCATGACCCCCGAAGGCACCAGTTGCGAGTTTGCCATCGTCGTCGGCGACGCCGCGCAGGGCGAGGGCTTGGGCGCGCAGTTGATGCGAGACCTGATCGACGCCGCACGTGCCCGAGGCCTGAAGACCATGGAAGGCTTCGTGCTTTCCACCAATCACAGGATGCTCACGCTCATGGACAGGATGGGCTTCGCCATTCATTCGGATGCGGACGATCCGACGCTGCGACATGTTGCTTTCAAGCTTGTCTGAGCGGGAACCTCAAGCAGGCGCGCCCCTCTCCTACCCTTCAGTACCTGCGCCCTCGCGCCGAAAACCGCTCGCATGAACCCCGAAATCCAACCTGTCCTCGCTGCCATCGGCCAGATCATCCTGGGCAAGGAACGTCAGGTCCGCCTCACTTGCGCCTGCCTCCTGGCCCGCGGTCACCTGCTGATCGAGGACTTGCCCGGCGTCGGCAAGACCACGCTCGCCCACGCGCTCGCCAAGGCGCTGGGTCTCGACTTCCAGCGCATCCAGTTCACCAGCGACCTGTTGCCCGCGGATATTCTCGGCGTATCGGTGTTCGACCGTGAAAGTGGAGCCTTCAAGTTTCATCCCGGACCCGTATTCTCACAGGTTGTGCTGGCCGACGAAGTCAATCGGGCAACGCCCAAGGCGCAGAGCGCACTGCTCGAAGCGATGGAGGAACACCAGGTCACCATTGAAGGCGAGACCCGTCGCCTGCCGGAACCTTTCTTCGTGATCGCAACGCAGAACCCCTCGCATCAGGTCGGCACCTTTCCCCTGCCCGAATCGCAGCTCGATCGCTTTCTGATGCGCATCCGGCTGGGCTACCCGGATGCCGCGGCTGAACGAGCCCTTCTCGCCGGGAGCGAACGCCGCGACATGATTCACGATCTGCAGCCCGCCATCGACCCACAAGGGCTCGCCGAACTGCAACGAAGGGTGCGCACCGTGCACGCTGCGCCCGCCCTGCTCGACTATGTCCAGGCACTGCTCGCGCACTCGCGTCTGTCGGCGGACTACCTCACCGGATTGAGTCCGCGCGCGGGGCTTTCCCTGCTGAATGCCGCGCGCGCCTGGGCGTTCATGGATGGCCGGGACGCCGTTTTGCCGGAGGATCTTCAAGCTGTGCTCCCGTCCGTCGCAGGCCATCGGCTCAATGCGGCCAACGGATTCTCCCGGCTCTCGTCCGAGGATCTCGTGCAGAAGCTAGTGGGCGAAGTCGCCATCCCCTGACCGGCCGATGCCACGCCCCGCCGGCACGCGCGCCGAACGGATCTTCCCCCGACACGGGACCGAAAGCGGTCCGGTGACGCTCACCCAGCGGCGGGTCTACATCCTGCCGACACGCCAAGGCCTGCTCTTTGCGGCCACGCTGGGGCTGCTGCTGATCGGCTCGATCAACTACAACCTCAGCCTCGGCTACGTTCTGACATTCCTGCTCGCAGGACTGGGCATCGTGGGGATGCTGCACACCTGGCGCAATCTCGCGAATCTCGTGGTGCGACGCGGACGGGTGAAGCCGGTGTTCGCGGGCGAGCACGCCATCTTCGAAGTTGCACTGGAGAATCGCGCGGGTTTCGAGCGCTGGGCAATCGGCATCGACCGCTCAACGTGGCCCGCGACTTTCGCGAATCTGGCGCCGGCAAGCGCCGAGTCCCTACCGCTTACGGTGGCCACCGAGCGCCGAGGCTGGATTGAGCTCGGACGCTTTCGCGTGTTCAGTTCTTTTCCTCTCGGCCTGTTCCAGGCCTGGTCGAACGTCGCACTGGATGAACGCTGTCTCGTCTATCCACGGCCCGAAGCCGGAGAGCCGCCACTACCCACTTTTTCGAGTACCGCCGGCGACGGTGGCGCGCACGGTCGGGGCGCGGAAGATTTCGCCGGTCTGCGCGAATACCATCCCGGCGACTCGCTCCGGCACGTGGCCTGGAAGGCCTTCGCACGCGGCGATCAGCTCCTGACCAAACAGTTTGGCGGTCGAAGCGGGACAGAATTCTGGCTGGACTGGAAACTACTTCCGCACGAGTTCTCGGTGGAGCAGAAACTCTCGCGCCTGGCACGCTGGATACTCACTGCGGAGTCTGAAGGCATAAATTACGGCCTGCGGCTGCCGGCCCGGGAACTCGCACCAGGCGGAGGCGCGCTGCACCGGGACGCATGCCTCGAGGCACTTGCGCTGTTCGAACCGCAGGTGGCCGCATGACGGTCGCCGCGCGGCGGGCGCTTTCCACCGGTCGGGTGCTCGCGCTCATCGCCTGTCTTGCCCTCGTGGTCGCTCCCCACGCCCTGCGAGTCCCGCTATGGATTGCCGCCACGGCGGGCATCGTCATGGGGGCCCGCGCGCTGGTTGCGTGGCGTGGTGGCGGCCTGCCGCCCGGATGGGCGCTCGGCGCGCTGGCGCTGGGGTCCACATTCGGAATCTGGCTGTCGTTCGGCATGGTCTTCGGTCGCGACGCCGCCGTGGCACTGCTGATCCTGATGCTGTGCCTGAAGATGATGGAATTGCGCAGCACGCGCGACGCCAGCGTGCTGATCCAGCTCGGGTACTTCCTCGTCATCACGAACTTCCTGTACTCGCAGAGCATCCCCATGGCGTTGTACCTGCTCGGCTGCGTGTGGCTGATCACCGCCTGCCTCATGGCATTCCAGCATCGTTCGACCCTGCTTGATCCGCGTTCCGTGCTGCGGCGCTCGGCGCTCATGCTCGGGCAGGCGATACCGCTGATGCTCGTGTTGTTCCTGCTGTTTCCACGGATCCAGGGGCCGCTGTGGGGGCTGCCGCAGGCATCCAGGACGGCGCTCTCGGGACTCTCGGAGAGCATGTCGCCGGGCAGTCTCTCGAGTCTGAGCTTGTCCGATGCCGTGGCTTTTCGCGTCGAGTTCGAGGCGCCGGCACCTCCGCCCGGGAAGTTGTACTGGCGCGGACCCGTGATGTGGGATTTCGACGGCCGTACCTGGCGTGGCGGCGACACGGCACCGCTGCTCGGTCGTGACGTCGAGATCGACGGCAGCCCGATCCGTTATTCGGTGACGCTGGAGCCGCACAACATGCGTTGGATGTTCGCGATCGACTTGCCGGCACAGCGTTTGGAGGGCGCGTTTCTGACACAGGATTTTCAGCTTCTCGCGCTTCGTCCGGTGCGATCGCGCGTGCGCTATGTCATGAGCTCGTCCCTCTCTTATCGCTACGGCCGCAACGAATCGCGCCGCAACCTGCAGCGTGCGCTACGACTCCCCGAAGGCTACAACCCCCGGACACTCGAACTCGCCGCAGCGCTGCGCGCGCGCAACACGACGGATCGCGATGTCGTTCGCGCAGCGTTGAACCTGTTCCGCACTGAGCCGTACTTCTACACGCTGGTACCGCCGGAGCTCGGCCGTGACGGTATCGACGAGTTCCTGTTCCAGACCCGTCGCGGATTCTGCGAACACTTTGCCGCCGCCTTCGTGTTCCTCATGCGCGCCGCCGGTATTCCGGCGCGTGTCGTCACCGGCTACCAGGGCGGCGTGCTGAATCCGATTGGGGACTATCTGATCGTGCGCCAGTCGGAAGCCCACGCGTGGGCCGAAGTCTGGTATGCCGATGAAGGTTGGGTGCGCGTCGATCCCACGGGCGCGGTATCACCGCAGCGCATCGAGACCGGCATAGCGGGGGCCGTGCCCGAAAGCGATCCGTTACCGTTGATGGTACGCACCGGCAGCGAATGGCTGCAGCGTCTGCGATTTACCTGGGATGCAGCTGCCAACGGCTGGAATCAGTGGGTGTTGGGTTACACACCGGAACAGCAGTTGCGCTTGTTCGAACGCGCCGGCATTGCGAAAGCGAACTGGCAGAACCTCGTGGTGGCACTGGTGGGTATCACGGCGCTCGTCGTGCTCATCCTCGCCGCGATGCTGTTCAGGCGACTCCGTCGCACGGTCCGCGATCCGGTATTGCGGGCATGGCTGGCCTTCTCCCGCAAGCTCGGGACGCAAGGGCTCGCGCGCCACGCGGGTGAAGGCCCCATGGACTACGCTCGTAGAGTGGCGCAGACCCGTCCCGCACTGGCGTCTGACGCCATGCACATTGCGGAGCTCTACTCGGCGCTGCGCTACGGGCGGCAACAGGACGCGGCAGGTATCGCACATCTCGCGCGCCTGGTACGCGCATTTCGCGCGGCCTGAACAACGTTCAGGACGGATGATCCCCAGGCAGCTGGGCGACAGGATCCACCGGCTTGCCGAATCGGCGTATTTCAAAATGCAGGGCGACCCTGTTGGCATCGGTGTCGCCCATCTCCGCGATGCGCTGACCGCGCTTCACCCTGTCGCCTTCCTTCACCAGGATCTCGTTGTTGTGTGCGTAGACGGAAAGGAAGGTATCGCTGTGCTTGATGATCACCAGCTTGCCGTAGCCACGCAGGCCGCTGCCGCTGTACACCACCTTTCCCGCGGCGGCCGCCAACACGGGTTGCCCGGCCTTGCCACTGATCCCCACACCTTTCAACTTGCCGCTATCGCCGAAGCGGTAGATGAGCTCACCCTTTGCGGGCCAGATCCAGTTCGGGTGATCGGGGTCCCCGTCGGCATCGCCCTTTAGGTCGCCCTGGGCTACGTTCGGCTGCACAGAGTCGCGGGACGCCGCTGCCTTTGGCGGCGGTACGGGTTCCGGTTTCACCGCCGGTCGGTGTTCTGCAGGCTCCTGGTGCGCCACTGTGGCTGCGGCCGCGCCTCCAGAAAGACTCTCGGGCTTCGAACCCGCCACCACGGCTTTCGTGTTCGCCCCGCCGAGCTGGGCAAGCGCCTTGTCTGAATACGGGAGGGTCACAGCCTTCGGTTCATCTAGGGTACGCACAACAGCAGGCGTGGGTCCCGGACCTGCCGTAGTACCAATCGGTACGACACTCTTCGATGCGCCGGCCCCAGCGCTTGCGTCGGGGATGGGCGCAGCCGCGACCGAGGGCGCAGGCGCGGTCGTTTCCGCCGCGCCAGGCAACGGTTCAATCACCAC
>JBDTUL010000450.1:0-5356 GCA_040007735.1 Gammaproteobacteria bacterium
CCGGGTCGATCGTTGAAATCGAGCAACCGCGCCCGGGCAGATGCCCGGATCCGCATTCATCGGGAAGGCATAGCTGAACCGGAACAGCCCCAGCGGCGCGAGCCACTGGACCGCAATACCGGTCGATTTCTTCAACTTAGCATAAGCGAAGTCGTAGTCGACCGGTGCACGGGTGCCATCCGCCTGCACTTTGCTGAAGAAATCGACCCCCTGGGTCGAGAACACGTTGCCGATATCGTAAAACAGGCTCAACCGGGCGCTGCTCGCAAACTTCTCCGGCAGGGGGAGGATCAGCTCGGTGCGCCCGATGGCCTTCATGTTGCCGCCATAGGGGTTGCCGAAGTTGTCCTTCGGTCCGAGCCGGCTTTCCCGGTAGCCGCGTACGGAATCCGGGCCGCCGGCGAAGAACTGCCGGAACGGTGGCAGGGCCGTGGTGCTGCCCAGCGCCTCGCCATAGCCGAGCTCGGCGTTGAACGACAGCGCCATCCGCTTCCAGATGTGGATGTACTTCAGGAATTCGTAGTTCGCCACGTAGTACTCGACGTCGCTCCCGGGGGCGGTGTACGAGACCGACAGGCTGTGCCGGGTGCCCCGATCGGCGAACAGGGCCCGGTTCCGGGAGTCGTACTGCCAGCCGATCAGGAGCTCGGCCGTGTTGAACTTGGTGCCGTAGAAATTGACCACGCCGCTGAACGGGTCGTTGATCGTGCGGGAGTACGACTTGCCGTTCTGCTGCACCCACTGCTGGGCCTGGACGGCGCTGCCGATGTCGTTGGTCAGAAGCTGCGCGCTCTGCAGGGAAACCCCGTACCGCAGGGTCTGGAACTCGGTGATCGGGTAGGCAAAATCGACGCCCGCGGCCACCGTCTTGGAGCCGAAATCCGAGGACGCCGACACGAACTGAGTGACGTCCCGATAGGTGAGCGAATAGGTGCGCGCGAGGTTATCCACGCTCACATACGGGTTCGTATGCGAGAAGCTGTACACCTTGCTGTAGCGGCCTGAATTGAGCTCGAGCGCGATGCGCTTGCCGGTGCCCATGAAGTTGGAATCGGCGTAGTTGCCGTTGAGGATGAAGCTCTGCGACTCGGAGTAACCGATACCGCCGCCGAGCTGCGCGCTCGGGCCCTCCTCCACGTTGAAATTGACATCCACCAGATCCGCCGCGCCGGGGACCGGTGTGGTCTCCGAATCGACCTTTTTCACATAAGGCAGGCGCTGGACGCGCTGCTTGGAGCGTTCGATGGCGGTGTTCGAGAGCCACCCGCCTTCGAGCTGGCGCATCTCGCGCCTCATCACTTCGTCGTTGATGCGGTTCGAGCCGCCGAAGGTGATGTTGCGGACATAGACGCGGTTGCCCGGCTCGACGAAGAACGTGAGCGAGACTTCGTGCGTCTCGTTGTTCGGCGTCGGCACCGGGTCGACCTTCGCAAAGGCGTATCCGTCCGCGCCGAGGCGGTTCTGGATGAGCTCCTGCGTAGAGGTGATGAGTTTGCGGTTGAACGTCTGGCCCGGGTACACCAGCAGGTATTTGCGCAGCTCCGCTTCCGGCACGACGAAGGTGCCGGCCATCTTCACTTCGTTCACCTTGAAGACTTCGCCTTCATCGACGTTCACCGTGATGAAGATGTCGTCCTTCTCGGGGGCGATGGCCACCTGCGTGGAGTCGATCTGGAAGTTGGCGTAGCCGCGGTCCATGTAGAACGAGCGGAGTTTTTCCAGGTCGCCCTGCAGGGATTCGCGCGAATAGCGGTCGTTCTGCTTGTACCAGGAGAGCCAGTTCGGCGTCTTGAGCTCGAAGCTCTCCAGCACCTGCTTTTCCTTGTACGCCTGGTTGCCCACCAGGTTGATCTGGCGGATGCGGGCGCGCTTGCCTTCCTTGATATCGATCTTCACCTTGACGCGATTGCCGGACTCTTCCTCGACGTTCGCATTGATGCGCACGCCGTATTTGCCGCGGCTGTAGTACTGGTCGGTGAGGTATTGCTTCACGTCTTCCAGCACCGAGCGGTCGAAGGTCTTGCCGGTGGCGAGGCCTACGTTACGCAGGGATTTCTGCAGATCCTCGGTCTTGATGTCCTTGTTGCCGGTGATCTCGAAGCTCTCGATGGAGGGGCGTTCGAGCACCACCACCACGAGCGTGTTCTTGTTGCGGCGGATCTGCACGTCACGGAAAAAGCCGGTGGCATACAACGCGCGAATGGCTTCACGCACACGAGTGGGTGTGACCACGTCGCCGATGTTCACGGGCAGGTAGTTGTAGACCGTGCCCTCAGAGACGCGCGCGAGACCTTCCACCTTGATGTCGCCGACGGTGAAGTCCGCCTCGCCGGCCGGTATCTGGGGAGTGTCCTGCGCAGGCGGCGGCGCTCGCAGGGGACCGAGACCGCCCGGTGTGACCGGAGGACCTGCAAGCGGACCCGCATCGTCTGCGTTGGCAGGCACCGCGCCCGGGTCCGGGACCGGGGTTTGACCCTGAGCGAACGCAAGCGTTGCGTGCACGAATAAAGCAACCGAGACCCAAGCCGCACGACGCATGCCGATCCGCCCCTTCAGAAGCACGATGCTCGAAGAATAGTTATTCAATTCAACCAATCTGGCGCGCGATGTCGTTGAACAGCGCTACACCCATCAAAAGCAGCAACAGCGCGATGCCGAGCTGCTGGCCGAACGCTTGTGCCCGCTCCGAGAGCGGACTGCCCTTCAGCCATTCCACGAGCTGGAACACGATCTGCCCGCCGTCGAGGATGGGAATGGGCAGCAGGTTCAGGAAGCCGAGACTCAACGAGATCAGCACGAGGAAACTCAGAAACGGCGTTACGCCATCGCTTGCCGATTCGCCCGCGAATTCGGCAATGGAGAGCGGACCGCTCAGGTTCTTGAGCGACACCTGGCCCATCATCATGCGCCACACGAGCCGCGCCTGGAGCAGGGTCATGTCCCATGCCTCCATGCTGGCCGCGCGCAGCGCCGTCCACGGCGTGAGCTGCGTACGCAGGATCATATTTTCAGGAATGGCAGGTGGCGCGGGGCGCACACCGATGAAGCCCACGCTCTTGCCGTCCGGACCCTTGTTGCTGCCGACATTGATGCGAATGGTGTGTTCGTCTGCGCCGCGCTTGTAGCGAACCGCCAGCTCATCGCCTGGCGCCGAATGCGCGGTGACATCCACCAGATCGCGGAAGTCGTTGATGGTGCGGCCGTCGATATCGGTAATCTGATCGCCCTTGACGAGGCCGGCCTTCGAGGCGGGCCCCTCGGCGACGAGCGCGCCGATGATCGCGGGAATGGGCGGTTCCCAGAAGCCAAAGCCGAGGCCCGTGAACAACGCGGCGGGTTCGGTGAGCTTGCGCCGAGCCTGGTCGTCCCCGACTGCAAGCGTCGCCCTGCGAGTACCGCCATCTTTGCCGCGTACGGAAAGGTTGGCAGTGCCGTCGGCGCTGATGGCATCCAGCAACCCGAACACCACATCTCTGCGGCTTGCGACTTTGGTGTCGGATATCTCACGGCCATCGACCGAGAGAATGAGATCCCCTGAGCGCAGGCCACCGCGACCTGCAATGGAGTTCTGCACCACATCGCCCACCACCGGAGTGGGTTCTTCGATAGTGCCGTGCGACCACATCATTCCCCACAGCACGAGGATGGCGAAGATGATGTTGAACGCGGGGCCCGCGAGCAGAACGAGAATGCGCTGCCAGGGCGGCTTGCGAGTGAAGGAATGCGCGAGGTCCGCGGTTGCCACAGGACCTTCGCGTTCATCGAGCATCTTGACGTAGCCGCCGAGCGGCAGAATGGCGAGCGCGTAGACGGTGCCGTCACGCCCCGTGCGTTCGATGAGCGGGCGGCCAAACCCCACCGAGAAACGCAGCACTTTGAAGCCAAGGCGACGCGCGACCCAGAAGTGGCCGAACTCGTGAACGGTGACGAGCAGGCTCACGGCCACGATGAACCATAGAGCGTACCAGGCGATACTCATGCGTGAGCCCCTCGCTTGCAGGCGTAGACGGTAGGGATCAGCTCGCTTGCCAGGCGTCGCGCTTCGGCGTCCGCCCCCAGCACTTCATCCAGGCCGCGGATGGGCCCGCCGGTCGTTTTTGCGAGCACGGCCTCAGAGACCCTGGCAATGTCCAGAAAGTTCAACTGGCGGTCGAGGAAGGCCTGCACAGCCACCTCGTTCGCGGCATTGAGTGTGGCCGGGTGAAGTCCCCCGGCCCGAGCCGCCGCCTGCGCCAGGGCAAGACAGCGGAACCGTTCGACATCCGGCGCGCAGAAATCGAGCCGCGCGGCACGGATCAAGTCGAGGAATTCTACACCGGACGAGAGGCGCTCTGGCCATGCGAGCGCGTACGCGATGGGCGTGCGCATATCCGGTGAGCCAAGCTGTGCCAGCACCGAGCCGTCGATGTACTCCACCAGCGAGTGCACGATGCTCTGCCGATGCACTACCACTTCCACTTGCTCGGGGTTGAGGCCGAACAACAGCACCGCTTCGATGAGCTCGAGGCCCTTGTTCATCAGCGTGGCGGAATCGACGGAAATCTTGCGCCCCATTACCCAGTTCGGATGAGCACACGCCTGCTCCGGTGTGCACGCAGCGAGCTGCTCGAGCGACCAATCGAGGAACGGACCGCCTGACGCTGTGAGCAACACGCGGCGAACGCCCTTCGGCGACTCGCCTGCGGGAGCATTCGGCGGCAGGCACTGGAAGATGGCGCTGTGTTCGCTATCGACGGGCAACAGGGTTGCGCCCGATGCGCGCGCCGCTTCGATGAGCAGCGGACCCGCCATGACCAGGGATTCTTTGTTTGCCAGCAGCAGACGCTTGCCGGCGCGGACGGCCGCGAACGTGGACCGAAGTCCGGCGGCACCGACGATCGCCGCCATGACGTACTGCGCTTCGGGAAGGCTCGCCGCTTCCTGAAGCCCGGATTCTCCGGCTAACACCCGGGCAGAAACGCCCGCCCGGGTGAGCCTCTCTTTCAACTCTCCGACGGCACTTTCGTCCGCCAAAACTGCGTAGTCCGGCCGCCAGCGGATGACCTGCTGCGCCAGTTTGGCCGCGCTTCTGTTGGCAGCGAGCGCGACAACTCGAAACTTGTCCGGGTGGCGAGAAAGCACATCCAGGGTGCTCTCGCCGATGGAGCCCGTGGAGCCTAACACCGCCACACCGATCACGCCGCGACTCCGAGCGCGACGAGACCATAAAACAGGATGGGAGCCGCACCCGTCACGCTGTCAATGCGGTCCATGACCCCACCGTGGCCGGGGAACAGGCTACCGCTGTCCTTCACTCCGGCAAAGCGCTTCAACAGGCTTTCGGTGAGATCCCCGACTATCGAGAATGCGACTGCGG
>JBDTUL010000451.1:0-5352 GCA_040007735.1 Gammaproteobacteria bacterium
CTTCGTTTCCGACGGCAAAAAGCGCGGTTTTTGCCCGGGGCGCGTAGCCGCCTGCCTGCGCGCGTAGCTACGCCCGAAAGGCTGCCAGGAGCTTGGTTCAGGGTGATGCGGCAGGTGTGATGAGTTGATTGCTTGCGCCGCCGACGCGATCCAGGTCCAGCCGCTCGCGCAGTTCCGGCAACCACACGTTCAATCGTTCCTCCAGCTGGTAGGGCGGGTTGACGATCGCGAGCCCCGAGCCATTCAGGCCCACGCGCGAATCCCGCGGATACAACCAGATCTCGCTGAACAGCACTTCCCGCTTCAAGGCGGCGGTGAAGCCGTTCTTCCAGGTGGAGACTTCGCGATCGTCCTTGATGGGGTACCAGGCGCAAACTACGCCGCTGTCGAATCGACGCAGCGCCTCCGCCACGGCGGTGGTCACGCGGTCGAAGTCGCGCCGGGTTTCCTCATAGGGCGGATCTATGAAGGTGAGGCCGCGACGTTCCGGAGGCGGCAGATGCGCGCGCAGCCGGTCGAACCCATCACCGCGTTCCACTTTCGTCGCGGCGCCGTTGCCCAGTGCCAGCTCGAGGGCGCGCGCTTCGGGTGGCAAGATTTCCACCGCGATGCCTCGATCCTGCGCACGCAGCTCTCGGTCAGCGAGCAGCGGTGAGCCGGGGTAAGCGCGCCGGTCGCCGCGCAAGGCGCGAAACGCATCGAGTGCCTGAGTGTAGTGACGCAGCTCGTCCGCCTTGAATTCCACGGACGCGAGCCGGCCGATGCCGGCGTCGGACTCATGAGCGCCATCGGCGTGCGCGCCGACGCTTCGAACGGAATACGCGCCGCGACCTGCGTGCGTCTCGAGGTAAAGAAACCCTTTTTCCTTGCGCTTGAGGGCGGTCAGCAAAGAAAGCAGCGCCACGTGCTTGTGGACGTCCGCAAAATTGCCGGCGTGAAAACTGTGGCGATATTTCATCTGGAGTGTCGATCTGGAGGCGCCGGTGTGCGAGCCTGACCCGCCCGGGCCCGCGCCGCCGTTTCAATGGGGCGCATGATAGAGGAAGTATTCTATGCAACCCGCCAGCAAATTGATTGCCTTGCTCGCCACGGCGCTCTCCGCCTCGTGCGTGAACTCTGCGGAGCCCGTGAAAGACAACCCCCTCACTCCCGCGGCTACCCCTTCCCGAAAGCCCGAGCCCGTGCCGGCAGCCGAGGCAACGCAGCCCGCACCGCCGGTCGAAGCAGTGCCGGCGGATCTAATCGAGAAGATGCGCGCTGATCTTTCGACTCGCTCAGGGTCGGATGCGAGCGCCGCACGCGTCGCCAGTTCCGAATCCGTAACGTGGCCCAGCGGTGCACTCGGCTGTGGCAAGCCGGGTGAGATGTACACGCAGGCTCTAGTCCCGGGTTATCGGGTGCAGTTCGAAATGGTTGGGCGCACCTACACCTATCACGCCGCGAAGCAGGGTTACTTCAAGTTCTGCGCAAACCCCACCCGGCTTCCTGTCGGCGCCGGCGACACCAAGTAGCGGCACGCACTAAAAAAGGCCCGGGCGCTTTCGCACCCGGGCCTTTCGCTCGAGCCGAGCGAGAGTCTTAGTTCTTCACTTTCACCGAAATCGTCTGCGCTTCCTGGCGCGCATCGCGATAGAGCAGCAGCAGGCCGCTCTGCGACGGTGAGGCCTCGGCACCGCCGGCCACGTCATCCACCGACAGGAACCGCAGGCTGAAGGGCGGCACCCCGTCTTCCGGAGGATCGGACGTGACGTACTTCGGCTTGCCGGGCGTGAACACCATGCCCTCGATGAAGTCCGTGGCACTACCCGTAAAGTAGTTGTCGAACGCCACGACGTCGAACGAGAACTTCTTGTCCGGGGTCAACCCGATCGACGCCAGTGAGGCCGTCATGATCATGTTGCCGGAATCGAAGTCCGCATCGGCGTAGAACGCCGTGGTGCTCGCTCCGGTGTTCAGATTCAACGCCGTGACCACCGTCTGCCCCGACACGTCGAACCCACCGTTCTCGTTCGTGTAGAGCACGTAGTCGTCGACGCCGTCGAGGTTCGTATCGATGTAGACATCGAACTCCACCGGATAGGCCGGGTGAGCACGCCGGCCGAACGTGTTGATGCCGAACTGGATGTATTGGCCTTCCACCAGCCGTGCACCAACCGAAGCGATGTCCGTCACGGCGAACTCATCGCCATCCGCCGGCAACTGCGACGCCGGAATGCGCGGGCTGGTGCCAGTGAGTGCGAAGACATCGATCGCGCCGGCCTGCGCGCTGCTGAGATTCAGCAAGGGCAGGACACCCGCGCCGCGCTTCGGGATGGTTACCGAGCTCGGCACCGCGTGCACATCCGCCGACTTGTGCGGCAGAACCTGCCACGCAAGGTGAATGTCGTCACGCGAATCCTTGAGCTTGATGTACCCATCGTATTCGACGCTGCCGAACAACGCGCCGTTGCCGCCTGAGGCACCGCCATTGACCGTCCACGTCGGCAGCTTGTTCGGGTTGATCGTCATGATGACGTCGAACGTCTTGCTGCCTCGAGGCGGCACGAACACGCTCTTCGGCACGAAGAGCTTCACCGCGCCGCTCGCCTCGTCGTCCGCGTACCGGAACGCGGAGGAGACCGCATAGGTGCGACCTGAGCTGCTGTAGTTCTCAACCTTCACTTTCCGCACGAGTGTCGTCGGCAGTGAAACATTGTGGAAGCCGAACGACAGGCTGCCCGCGCGCAGCTCAGTGTCGAACGCGGCGGTGGTGCTTGCGAGAGCCTGATCCACGCGCACTTCGCCACCGCCGATGCGGGTGATAGGTGCGAGAGAGCCAGGCAGAAGCGCCGGGTTGGTGTAGATCTGTGTATCCGCCGTGTTCATCAACACTGACTTGATCTGCCACGGCGCGCGGTTCGGATAGGCCTGAACCAGGATGGCAGCCGAGCCGGACACCATGGGTGCCGCACCGGAGGTGCCACCGAACGCTTCTTCTCCATCACCGGAACCTGCAATCGCCGAGATCGACGCACCGGGCGCACCGATATCCGGCTTGATCTGGTTGAAGTCGAAGCTCGGCCCGCGCGAGGATGTGCTGGCCATGCTGCCGATCAGCGGGATCGCATTGTCCGGCGAGATCGTGACGTTCACCGGCGCAGCGATGTTTGCCTTGATCGAGTTCGACAGCGACTGCTGGATGACGAGTGAGGGTCGGCATGTGGCAGAGCCCGTGCACTGCCCGCCGTTCGAGAACGACACGGCGTCGCCCGGCGCCACGAGACCAACGAGCACGCCCAGTGCGCCCGCATCGCTCGCCGCCCGAACCTTCTCACTGATATTGCACGCGCCACGATCGACCAGTGCAATCTTGCCGGCGGGGTTCGCCGCCAGTGTGCTGCCCGGAATCGTGGTGGTGCAGGCGAGGCCCACGAACACTACGTCGCCGGTTGCCGTGCTGTTGACCGGCGCCCAGTCGAGAGTCGCTGTGTTGCCATAGACACCTGCGATCGCAGGAGGCGCATTGACACGCAGCGGAATGGCTTCCGAGCTCGGCACTTCAGTCTGCGCTACCGAGATGACAGACGGAGCTTCAGAGGGTGAGCCGAGATCGTAGGGCTTGTTGCCGCTGTTGCCAGCGGAAATAACCATGACTATGCCGGCCTTGGCTGCATTCTCCGCCGCAGCGCTGCTGCTGTCTTCGCGCTGGCCGTAGGGCGCACCGAGCGACATGTTGACGACGTCAACCGCATCGTCCATCGAGCCGTCACCGTTGGGATCGAGCGCGTAGTCGATGCCCTCCAGGATGGCGACACCGCTGCATGAGGTTGCGACAGCGCTGCAGACCCTTACCGCGATGAGCGAAGCGCCTGGCGCAACACCCACGTGGCTACCATCGAGGCTCTTGCCGGCGATGATGTCGGAGACATGCGTGCCGTGGCCCTCGAAGTCGATGGGGTCGTCGTCGTTGGTGAGCGGGCCGTTGGGCCACGTTTCGCCGACGAAGTCGAAGCCCTCGATGACTTTGTCGGTCGGGAACAACCCACCGCGCTTGGTCGGGTCGGCGTAGGCAGCGTCGTATGCCGCGACAGTGCCGGGCCCACCCAGGTTCTTGTGTGTGTAGTCGACGCCGGAGTCCAGCACCGCCACTCTCACTCCCGTTCCATCGTAGCCAAGGGCCTGCGCGGCCGAGGCACCGATGTATGGAACTGTGTCACTGAGATCCATGCGGTAGTCGGTGACGCGCTTGACGGCCGACACGCCGGGAAGAGCCGCGACCTTCGTGAGCTTGCTGGCGTCGATGCGGACGATGGCGGCGTTGTACGCGATGCGCACGCGGCCGATCTCCGTGCCGCCCAGGGCAATCACTTTGGCGAGCAGATCATCCTGATTTCTGCGAATGGTTTGCGAATGCGCGACCTGCTGAGCGTGGCTGAGCTTGCCACCCTGGCGACGCGCGTTCTCGCCGTTTGCCACGGCTAGTGGCGCACCAGACAATTGCACGACTACGTCGACGGGGCCTTTCAGATTCAGCAGCGCGGGCGAGACGCGCCCCGCACTGGTAGCGCCGGTCACGGCGAGCCGCGAGACGCTGGTTGCTTGAGAAATGGTGGATAGCGGTAGGGTCAGCGCGGCTCCCAGGATCATGGATCCCAGGAACGCGGGTATGGACGATTTCATCCTGCGTGTCTCCCCAAAATTGTTATTCGACTTGGCCTTCCGCAGCCGACACCGCGCGCGACTCATGAAACTGCGCGCGGTTTCCGCCCAGCCAATGCGGGTGTCCGGTGGAATCGCCGCGATTCATACGAGCCCACGCTCGGGACGAACGATTCAGGACCGGGACAAGCGACCTGCTGGCAGATACGAACTGCTTCCTAGCGTGGGGCGGACGCTACTCCCGCGCGTCTCTCATTTCAATGCGGCGGCGAAGTCGCCAAGGACGCATTCGCGGACATAATCCGGACATTCGGCGTGCCCGTGCTGGAGAAACACGGCTGTATGAGTGTCGAACACGCGCAGGTGCGCGTGTTCGACATCGCTATTTCTCGCTGCGCGCGCGCTTCGGCGCGCTTTTTCCAGCGGTGGCAGGTTCTGCGCGCGCGGCGGTCTTGCGCGCATGCGCCTTCGCTACCGCAGAGCCGCCTTTGCGCACGACGTGTGCCACACCTTTGGGTTTCGGCGGCCGCGCTGCCTTCGCAACCTTCGCTGCACCGGCGGATTTCGTTGCGCTCGCTTTCGGTGCAGAAACGGTAGCTTTGCGGCGAGGGGCAGGGGTTTGTTTCGCAGCCGCCGCACCATTGGCTGCGGCGCCATCGGCTTTCGCCGCGCCGTTCTTCCCGGCTTTGGCGTTCTTCGCACCCGCATCTTTTT
>JBDTUL010000452.1:0-5335 GCA_040007735.1 Gammaproteobacteria bacterium
GGGTTATTTTTTCGGTTGACAGGGTGTTGATGCCTAAATAACTTTTTCGCCTGAAGTAAAAAACTCTTCAGCCGCCCGGCGATTGAGGGCTCCGATTCGCAGCTGGATCAGGAAGCCCTCAATCGCCGGGCGGCTGGGAGGAGAAAGGAGCATCAACCAGCGAATGAGCTATCGAAGATGCGCCGGCGGCACTTCCGATCGCACCATGATCAGCGCCCCACTCCGGGTCCACATGTCGGGGTGCCGGGCGCCGGCGTGGGCGATGTGCAGGTCGCCTTTGCGCACGGCGTGCGAGCCGATGAGCACCTCGCCTTCGAGCACCAGGCATTCTTCATCCATCGTGTGCACGTGACCGGGCACCACCCCGCCCGGCTCCATGCGAAACAGCGTGATCTGGAGATTGCTCTCCGGATCGCGTTTCATGACTTTTGCCCAGACGTTAGGGAACATCTGCCGCCACGGCATGCCATCGCCGCGAATGGTCTCGGTGTTGTCGGGCACCGTGTCCGCAACGCGTGCGAGCACGCGTACGCGCAGTGACGCGCGCCGATGCGCTGACAGCTCGGCGGGAGGCAGCGCCTCACCTAGTGCAACAATCGTCGCGGCATCGAGCGGCTCTGGCGTCTCAGGAGGCCGTCTGATCATCGGCACCTCCCTTGTCCAGCGCGGCGCGCAGGGTGGCCAGGGCGCGCCGAATATGAGACTTCACTGTGCCGATCGGCAGATTCGCCTCGGCCGCGATTTCCTCATGACTGAGCCCACGAAAGAACGCCAGTGAGATAAGTTGCCGCCGGATCGGCGTCAACAGCTCGAGCGCCCGATGCATGGCCGTGCCCTGCTGCACGAGAAGCAGCATGTCCTCAGGGCCCGGGGTCGCCGCGATAACCTCTGTGCCTGTCGCCTCGAGAGCCGACACGGCCTGCACGCGTGTGCGATTGCGCCGGTTGCGATCGATGGCGCGGCTTCGGCAAATGGTGAGCAACCATGCCATGACGGCGCCGCGGCTGCTGCTGTACTGAGGTGCCGATTGCCACACCTGCGCGTACACGTCGCAGACAACTTCCTCAGCGTCCGCGGCATTGCGCAGAATCATTTGTGCGAGGCTGTAAAGCCGGCTCACAGTGAGGTCATACAGCGCAGCGAGCGCCGGATGGTCCCCCTTGGCAATGCGCTCCACGAGCCTTGCGAGCTCAAGCCGGTTCGCCGCCGCTTCCATGTCGGCGCTCGGCATTCCCCGTTCACCGAGGTGAACATCTTCCACTAATGTTTGCGGCATCGCTGCCTGCGTCCCCAGCATTTGTCCCGCCTCGATTATACCTACGGCCACGCTGGAGGGACTGTCTCCAGCCGGTGACGTTTCGCAGGTTTTCGAGGGGTGTAAAACGGGAACCAAAGGCCGACCAAAGGCTTTTATCCGCGCCATCAACGAACCCGAGGCTATGGACATGATTGTCAGGAAAGCTCTGATAACAGCGGTTGCCGTGTCCTGGGCCGTCGCGGCCGGGGGCGCCGCCCTGGCCGCCGAGACCAAGAGCGGCCAGCCGGTCGCGGACACCGTCATCACCACCAAAGTAAAGGCGGATCTGGCGAAGGACAAAGGCACGAAAGCCACCGACATCCACGTCAAGACCAAAGACGGTGTGGTGTGGTTGAGCGGTACCGTGGACTCGGTCGCCGAGAAGGAAAAGGCAGAAGAAGACGCGCGCGCGGTGAAGGGCGTGCTCGATGTGAAGAACGAGCTGACCACAGGCAGCAAGTAACTCAACCTGTCTGCCGATGCCCAGGACTGAGCGGCGCCGCTCATTTTCAGCGCGGCGCCGCCTGCGGTTCCTCAAAGAATTTCACGACGCCGGTCTCGAGCGAGTACTCCGCGCCGACGACCATGAGTCCGTTTTTCTGAATCAATTGCTCGAGCACTTCGGAACCGTGCCGCAGGTGATCCACGGAGAGTCGAATGTTTGCTCGCACGGCTTCCTGCACCAGCGCATCGTGATCGTGAGCCAGGTCAGTTGCGAGTAACGCCTGCACTGACGGCCGAATGAAATCTACGATGGAGCGCAGATTGGGTGACTGCTCTTCAGTGCGGCGCTGGAGTTCTTCGACGGTGGCAAGGATTGCGCCGCACTGTGAATGCCCGACTACCACGACGAGCCGCGTGCCGTAGCGCTCCGCAGCGAATTCCACGCTGCCAACCTGCGAGGGCGCCACGATGTTGCCGGCCACGCGAATGACGAACAGGTCGCCCAGACCCTGGTCGAACACGATTTCGGCGGGCACCCGCGAATCGGAGCAGCCGAGGATGATGGCGAACGGGCTCTGGCCCATGGCAAGCTCCCGGCGCCGCGTCTGGCTCGCGAGCGTCTCCCGGCTTTGAACCTCTGCCACAAAGCGGCTATTTCCCTCGCGAAGGCGTGCGAGTGCGTCTTGCGCAGAAATCATCCGGGGTAAATCCCTCGTGTGGTTCGTCGTTTGTCCGGGTTTGAATAATACACTGCGCAAGACCGATCAAGCGGGCCGCGCGAGCCGCCGGCAATCTGGGCACATGCCGAAACGAGAGCCCAATTCGAGGCGCGACGCATGAATGCCGTGAACAAGGCACTTTGGTACATCGAAAGCCACATCGCCAGTGACATCACGCTTGATGGGGTGGCCGAAGTAGCCGGCGTGTCGCGGTTTCACATGACACGCGCATTCGCCGCGGCAACCGGCCACTCGATCATGCGCTATGTGCGTGCACGCCGCCTCACGGAAGCCGCCCGGCTTCTCGCCGAGGGAGCGCCGGACATTCTGGCGGTCGCACTGGATGCGGGCTACGGCTCTCACGAGGCATTCACCCGCGCGTTCCGCGAACAGTTCGGGCCCACACCCGAATCGGTGCGCACGCAGCGGAACCTCGACAGCCTGCCACTCGTGGAGCCCATCACCATGGACCAGACCCTCATCGAAAACCTCCTTCCCCCGCGTTTCGAGCCCGGCAAGCGCCTGCTGCTGGCCGGACTGGGCGAACGCTATTCAGGCGATGCCAGTGCCGCCATTCCCTCGCAGTGGCAGCGATTCCTGCCGCACTTCGGAGGCGTGCCCGGGCAGATCGGCAAGCTGGCGTATGGGGCCTGTTACAACTTCGACGACCTCGGAAATTTCGACTATCTTTGCGGCGTCGAGGTATCTGATTTTTCTCGCCTGCCGCCGGACATGAGCCGCCTGCGGATTGCAGAACGTCGTTACGCTGTTTTCTCGCATGCCGGCGATGTTTCCACCATTCGGCGAAGCTGGAACACGATCTGGAGCAAGTGGCAGCCGCAATCCCCGCAGAAACCCGCGGACGCGCCAGCCTTCGAGCGTTATGGCGACAACTTCGATTCGCGCACCGGCACCGGTGACATCGAGATCTGGATTCCGCTCGAAAAATAATTTCGCCAGCACCGCGGCCGGAACCCGCGGCCGGGGTGCTGTGATTGTTGACGCCGTGAGTGCTTTCGGGCGCGAAGACTGGCATTGTAACGCTGCATGACACTCCGCCCTCGCCCGACCCGGGTCGCATTGATCGCCGTCATTGCCTTCACTCTGCTCGCGGCCGCCGCCCAGGCCTTGAACACCCATCGCACGGAAGCCCGACTGCTGCGCCTGCCCGCAGATGAGATCAAGGCGGATGCATCCCTGCTCGCCTTCGCGGACCGGCGCGCGCCTGCGATTTATGCTTCTCACTGCGCGCAATGCCATGGCGCCGGCCGGCGCGGCGATGCGAAGCGGGGCGCTCCCGATCTGGGCGACGCGGCCTGGCTGTTCGGCACGGGTGAGATTTCCGACATCGAGAGCACCATCCAGTACGGCATTCGCTCCGGCCACCCGAAAGCCCACAACATCACGGACATGCCGGCGTTCCTGCGCATCAACCAGTTGTCGCCGCCCGAGATAGTGGATGTGGTCGAATACGTGCTGAGCGTCAGCGGCCAGCCGCATGATGCCGACGCGGCGAAACGTGGCTCCGATCTGTACGCAAACAAGGGCAACTGCTTCGACTGCCATAGCTCCGACGCCCTCGGCAATCCGGACTATGGCGCGCCCGCACTCACCGGCCCGGCATGGGTGTACGGGGGCACGCGCGAGACGCTGATCGACTCCGTGGCGAACGGGCGTGCTCGCGGTGTTTCTGTACAACAGGCACTCATGAGAACCGGTCGAGGGGGAATCCGTTGTCGCTGATCGACTTTTCGCAATCCAATACTCGTCGCTCCCTGACGCTGCTCGCGCTAGGCGCCATCGCTGGGCTTGCGATCGCCGGCTACGGCTTGTTCACGGCGCAAGGCACGGCCACGCGCGGGATACCGCCGGAGGCCATCGCAACGGTGAATGGCAGGTTGATCCTGCGCACGGACTACCTCACACAGGTTCAAACCCAGTTCGGTGTTCCCTACAATGACGCCACGCTCGAGCAGCGGAAACGCGTGCTCGAGGACATGATTGCCGAAGAGTTGATGGTGCAGCGGGGCCTCGAGGCCGATCTCGCAAGCTACGACCCTGAGGTTCGCCAGGCGCTGACGAACGGCGTGGAGCTGCAGATCTTCGCGGACGTGCTCGCTCAACAACCAACCGATGCGCAACTGAAGGAGTACTACGACAAGCATCGCGAAAAATATGTTCGCGACGGCATCATGCAATTGCGGGATTTGATAGTTCCGGGTGGCGCGCAGTCATCAGCCGAGCAAGGCACGCAGGTTGCCGGGCAGGCCGCGCAAGCGCTTCGCCACGGCACGGCGCTGGATGCGGTGGTGAAGCAGTTCGGGTTGCAGGATTCGCGCAAGCTGCTCGATTCCGGACACATCGATGTCGGCGACGTGTTCGATTTCTCCGCGAAGGCGCGGCTCGATCCGAAGGTGTTCGCGGCGGCCGCGAGGCTTGCGGCCGGCCAGACCTCAGACCCGGTGGTCGCCGCCGATGGCGTACACATCGTGGCCATGATCAAGCGCCAGCCGCCGCGCCAGCGCGAATTCGCCGAAGTGAGCAACGAGGTGTGGGCGGACCTGAAGAAAGACGCCCAGCAACAAGTGCGCGCGGCGAACCTGCGTTATCTGGAGAACAAGGCGAACATCAAGAGCGAAGGCGCTAAATGAGCGGCTGTGCGCCAGCTGCTCGTTTCAGGGCGCGAGAACTTGTGTGGGCAGCAGTTTTTCTGCTCATGTGTCTTGCGATTGCGCCTTCGGCCTCCGCGCACACCAAGAGCGAAACGTACACCGTGTGGCATATCTCGGGCGCGTCAGTGCGCTCGACGTTCTCCATTCCGCTCGTCGAAGCAGACAGGCTGGTCGCGATTGAAACCGCGATCGCCATTGCATCG
>JBDTUL010000453.1:0-5334 GCA_040007735.1 Gammaproteobacteria bacterium
GTAGGTAGCAATTCGCTCACAGTCGGGTGAATGCGCACGTGCGCTTGAACCAACTCATGCGGCGTTCGTGCGTACACCGCGTCGAGCAGCGATTGCACGGCCTCGTCACACCCGGTTCCGAGTAGCGACGCGCCGAGGATGCGCGCCGAACCCTCCTCGGTATAGACCTTCAGGAAGCCGTGCGTTTCGCCTTTCTCGATCGCGCGTGCAACGCGCGTCATCGGCCTCTTCCCGACCAGCGCCTTGATGCCCTGCTTGCGAATATCCGCTTCGTTCATGCCGATACGTCCGAGAGGCGGGTCGGTGTACAGCGCATAGACCGGAACGCGGTCGGTGTACTTACGCCCCGCATTCGAGAGCAGGTTGTCAGCGACGATCTCGTAGTCGTTGTACGCGGTGTGCGTGAATGCACCTTTGCCATTGCAGTCGCCCAGAGCCCAAACATTTGGGTTCGAGGTACGCAGGTACTCATCCACCTCGATATAACCGTGATCGTCCGTTCGGATCCCCGCGCGATCTACCCCGAGATCATCGGTATTCGGTACGCGTCCGGCTGCAAGAAGAATATGCGAACCCGTCTCGCGCGGAGCACCCTCATCGCAGCTCACCGTAACGCCAACGCTCTCGGCGTCCCTTTGGAGGCTGATGCAGGTTGCGTTCAACCGCAACGAGATGTCTTCGCCCCGGAGAAACTCCTGAATGGCGAGCTGCACGTCCTCGTCCTCACGGCCGAGCAGACGCGGCCCCATCTCCACGATCGTGACCCGGCTGCCGAAGCGCCGGAACATCTGCGCGAACTCGAGCCCCACATAGCTTCCGCCGACGACGATGAGATGCTCCGGCAGCACATCGAGGTCCATGATCGAAACGTTCGTGAGATACGGGATTGTCTCGACACCCGGAAGCGCGGGAATGCGTGGACGCCCGCCGACGTTCAGGAAGATCTTCCCGGCGGTGATCTCGGTGCCGTCGACGTCAACGGTGTCTGGCCCGATGAAGCGGGCATGGCCGCGAAACACCTGGGCATTCTCGAGGCCGCCAAGCCAGGTTTCGAGCCCGTTGCGCGAGTCGGCGACGATCGCATCCTTTCGGGCCTTCACGCGCCGCATGTCGACCGTCGGCTCAGAGACCAGCACCCCGTAGTCGGCCGCGCGCCGCGCTACGTGCGCGGCATAGGCACTTGCAACCATCGCCTTGGTTGGTGTGCAGCCGTTGTTTACACAGGTTCCGCCGAATAGATGCCTCTCGACGATCGCTACCTTCATCCCGTTGCTGGCGAGCCGCGCGGCCAGGGACGGGCCGGCCTGACCCGTGCCAATGATGAGAGCGTCGAATATCCCCTGCATGGCGAACTCCTGCGTTCTGCCGGCTCCCGCCAGCGTGGCAGATGCCGACACCTTCGCGCAATCGCGCCAGCTGAACGACCCATCCCCCGCCCGGATCTTGTCCGGTCAGGCAGCTGTGACCGTCAACGCGTCTGGTAGGGATGGAAGATGTAGTCCTTGGCCTTCACGAAATCAGGTCAGCGCGCGTCTCGAGCGAGATCAGCGCGTGCTGATTCACTTACTTCGCCTTCGCCCTCTTGCGGACCAGGTTCCGGCGCCGCCGAGGCGGCGATGGTGTCAGTTACTTTTTTCGGACGCGGGGCGGTGCGCTTCTTAGCGGGCGCCTCTTTGGCAGGAGCCTTCTGGGGAGGAGCCTCCTTGGCGTCGACCTTCCTGCCAGGAGCCTTCTTCGCAGGAGCCTTCTTCGCAGGAGCCTTCTTCGTGGGGGCCTCTTTCGCAGGGGACTTGAGCGCCGGTGCCTTGCGCGCCACGCTTTCGGGGGCGCTCGGCGCGTCGCCGCCGCGCTTCTTCAGCCGCTTCAACGCTCGTCTGGCGAGCTTGAACTCTTTGCGAACCTGCTTGACGCCCGATTTCGCTACCCGCAACCGCCCCTTCGCGGCGTCGACCACCTTTTCGGCGATGGCGAGCGCACGCTGCAAGCCACTTTTCGGCTTCGTGGCAGACGGGCGTTTCTTAAACTGCTTTTTCTGACGCATGGCTTCTCCGCGCGGACAATTCGGGGCGAGTGTCACACAACATTCGAAAAAGTGTCACCGCGCGCATTGGGCCGGACGCCCGCCGCGGGCCGAGGTAGCGGGGATTTCCCGCCTTCGTCACAATCGCCCGTGTTTTTCCCGGGACGGAACGAATTGGCACCGAAAACTCGAGCCCACCGCACAGGGTGCACATGATAGAGCTGATCATCGTGCGCCATGCGATTGCGTTCGAACGTGACGAGAAGCGTTGGCCGGAGGATCGCTCGAGACCCTTGAGTCCCGACGGCAGGCACCGATTCCGGCAAGCGGCATCGGGACTCGCCAGATGGTTCCCGAAGGTCGACCTGCTGCTGACGAGCCCCCTCGAGCGTGCCCGCCAGACCGCGCAGATCCTGACCGAGGTTGCCGGGTGGCCCAGAGCCGCGGAGCGTGCCGAACTGGATCCCGGTACCGACCCCGCGATGACGCTAACGAGCTTGCGACAGCCGCGCGTCGATCGGCTTGCGCTGGTCGGGCACGAACCGCATCTCAGTCACCTCATCGAGCTCTGCGTCGCGGAGCCCTCTGCGCGGCTGCAGATGAAGCTGAAGAAAGGCGCGGTTGCCGTTATCTGGTTTGAAAGCGCCATTCGCGCCGGGAGTGGCCAGCTCCTTGCGCTCGTTCCTCCGCGGCTCCTGCGGACCATGGCCTGACCGACGGGGACGGCCGGCACCGGCGTGAATCCACCGCGCTCCGGTACCCGCAGCCGAAAGCGCCGTGCGAGCTATTGTTCGTAACTGCCCGTGGCACCGAAGAAAAGTCAGTAACGCACTGTGACGCCGCTGTCATGTTGGCTTTCCATGCCGGTGTCTGGGTTATCCTACGCGCCCGATGACTGCCGCCGCATGAAACGGGCCGCGTGCAACGCCGGGCAACCCACCAAGAGGCCAGCATGGGCAACTCCATTCAAACCGGCTCCGAACTGTCGCGGCAAGAGCGAGCCATCGAATCCCTGGCGAGCAACACTTCTTGCACTGTCGAAGAAGTGCGAACGCTTTTTGAGCGGGAACTTGCGCGGCTCGAAGCGAGCGCCCGCGTCCGTACTCATATCGAGACACTGGTAACGTCGAATGTTCGCGCAGCGTTACGGCGTAAGCGCAGCTAATCGCGAAAGTCTTCCGCTCGACGCTGATCGCCGGCAGCCCGCGCTCCTGCCCGCGCAACGCTGTCTTCATTTAGATACCGCCGCTGAACGACACAACGGCGGCATATGACTCCACGACACAGCCCCGACAAGTCGATCACTCAGTCGGAGCGTGAATACACCGTCTGGCTCGGGAACCGCATTCCGCTCGTCGCAGCGGATCTGGCGGAGAAACGCTTGCGCATGAAAACGAGTGTGCATGCCTTCCTGCGCGGCTGGAGCGCGGCGGGGAGCCCATCGTATTCGCGGAGCGACGTGCCTGGTTGCAGGAACTGGCGGCCGAACAGCTGGAAACGGCCTCTGAATACTGGAAGGCCTTGTCGGGTTTGCCCACGGTTCGGCGCGTCGACACCAAGCCCCGGAAGTTCCTGCTGAAAGCGATGCCGGCAGGCGAGCTCAAAGTCAGAATCGTGCACCGGCTCGGCGGCCTTGGAAGTTTGGGACGCCCGCGTTTCACCGCGCTCGCGACGTGGCGCGGTGGTTTGGTGGCACGAGAAGCGAAGGCGTTGACGGGGTCGGCCTGGTATTGGCGTGGCACAGGACGCACCTCCAGGCACGCAGACCGTATCCGCTACAACATCCACCTGGGAAGCCACCAGCGTGTAGCGATACTTCGCGATCTCAAGGCTCGCAAGGGTCGGTGGCTGGAACGTGCGGCGAAAAGCATGGCCACGGCAACAGCGAGCGACTGGAAGGAATGGAAACGAGCGCAGTAGTGATAATTCGGCGCTCGCCTGTACCGTTCCCGCGCTCAGCGCTCATCCCGAACCATCGCCACGAGGTAAACCTTGAGATCGCCCTGCGTCGCAGTGTTCTCGATGCCGTGCGATACACCGTTCGGGATGAACAGGTGGTCCCCGACGGTGACGGGTACCTTCTTGCCCTCGATCTCCATCTCGCCGCTGCCTTCCATGATGTAGTAGAACTCGTCGAAGGACCCGACGGTCTCATCGCCCAGCCGGTGCGTATGCAGCCCTTCGCTGGACCCCGCGGGAAGCGTGTAGGTCAGCAACAAGGCCGGTAGCGGCGCACCCTCCTCTCTGAAGAAGCGCCGAACGCCCACGCTGCCTTTGCCTTCGTATAGGCCCGACACCCAGACGAATCCATCCTGCTGACCCATCTTGCGGAACACAGCCAAGGCGTTGCCCTGATCAGACATGCACGTCTCCTCATACGGGCCCGGGGGAAGCTCGGGCTTGGTCCCAGGGTCCTCAATCGAAATGCCGCATAGCTACTGCACAACCGCACGATCTTGGCGTATTTTCAGGGGCTGGGCGCATCTATAACCCTAGGAGCCTGTCCTTCACACCAGCGTTCCGTGCTGCCATCCTCTGGCTTCGTCGGTACGGGAGTAAGCATGAACATTGCCGAGAATGTGCTGAGCCTGCTGCAGGCACGGGCCCAAGGCACCGGTCTGGAGCGGGATTTTTACGTCGATGCGGATATCTTCGAGCTCGAGCTCGATCTGATTTTCTACCGTGAGTGGCTCTTCGCCGCCCATACCGCGGAGCTGGCCGTCACCGGCAGCTATCTCACGCTGCAGATCGGTGCATACCCCATCGTGCTCGTCCGCGCAGGCGACGGCACCATCAATGCATTCATCAATTCCTGCCGCCATCGCGGAGCGAGGTTATGTCCCGCCGAGCGGGGCGTAACGCCGAAGCTCGTTTGTCCGTATCACCAGTGGACCTACTCGCTCGACGGCAAACTGTTTTCAGCCCGCTTCATGGGGCCGCAGTTCGACCGCACGCCCTGGGGTCTCCGGCGCGTCCGCTGTGAAACGGTGGCCGGATACATCTTTGTCTGCATCGCCGAGGAACCGCCCGATTTCGCGCCGGTGCGCGAGCAGTTGCAGGCCTACATCGGGCCGCACCACTTCGCCGACGCGCGCATCGCGGTGGAGTCGACGATTATCGAAGAAGGAAACTGGAAGCTCGTCTGGGAAAACAACCGCGAGTGTTACCACTGCGCGGTGAATCACCCTGAGCTCGCGCGCAGCTTTCCGGATACCCCCAGCATCACCGGCGTTCTGGGTGCGGCGATCGACCCCACCATCGCGTCGCACTGGAAGAATTGCGAAGCGCTCGGGCTGACCAGCAAATTCCTGCTG
>JBDTUL010000454.1:0-5325 GCA_040007735.1 Gammaproteobacteria bacterium
GGCTCTTTGGCGACCGCCGAAGATGAAGAGCCCTCAATCGCCGGGCGGCTGGCGAGGTTTCCTTTTTACTGAAATGTTTTACTCGAAGGCGGGCGCGGGCAAATCGAGCGCAATCAGGAAGTACTCGAACAGATAGCGCACTGTTCGCAACTGGTTATGCAACCGATGATCGCTATCCACCAGGTGCAGGGCCGCGCCGTATTCCTTCGCGAACCGGATGCTGTGATCGTACGGCACCACTTCGTCGCGCCAGCCGTGCACCACGGTGGCCGGGCAGTCGAGCACACCAGTGCGCAAGCCGGGCAGGCCTTCCATATAAAGCGCTGGCGCCATCAGGAACACGCCCCTGGCGTGCAGCAGCGACGCAGACGCCACCGACACGAACCCGCCCATGCTGGAACCGACCAGCACCAGGTCGCCTTGCAGCTCCTTGCAGAAGTCCACGAGGCGGGTTATGCGCAAGCGCGGGTGGTCGATGCCGCGATAGTCGACCGATTCGGTCTCGTAGCCTTCGCTGCGAGCGACTTCGGCGAGCGCGGAGATCTTGCGACCCCAGGGGCCGCTTTCCTGACCGTGCGAAAAGACAACGTATCGGCTCACGAAGCCCCCGGAAGTCAGCGCGGCTTCCAAAACAGTTCGTCGAGATCGGCCGCACTCCCTCGCGCCACTCGTCCATTCGTCACTTTAACTCCCTCCGCACGCAGACGTTTGCTCTGTTCGGCGTGTTGCCGGGAGTTCTTCGGAAATGTAATTCGCTCACCTGCTGCCACCACCCGATACCACGGCAATTTCAATCGCGCCGGCGCCACCTTGAGAGCGTAACCGACCATCCGTGCGCGGCCGGGCAAGCCGGCCTGTCGCGCAATGGCGCCATAGGTCGAGACATGCCCGCGCGGAATAGTCTTCACGGTACGCCAGATGGCTTCGAGCGCCTCTACGTTCATTCCCAATAATCCCACTCTGACACGTCGATCCGCCAGTCGATACGCGTTGCGTGACCTCGCCCCGCATCTCCGCTAGATTGCCCGTGACAGAGCCGGCGTAACCGCCGGGCTGAAGCAGGAGCACAGGAGATCACCACGGACGCCGTCGATACGCCTCAGCAAACGGAGCGGCCGAATGTGACCCCCGCGACTCCAGACGGTCCCGTTCTCGCCTCCTGGCGGCGCTGGTCCGGCTCCGCGTTCGGCCGCTGGCTGTTTGCAAGAGCCGTGTGCCGTCGCGCGCCCTACTTCGGAACCATCAAGCCGCAGTTCATCGAGCTCACGCCGGGCGTCTGCCGGGTGCAGATGCCGAAACGCCGCAGCGTTGAAAACCATATTCGTACCGTGCACGCGCTCGCCATGGGGAACCTGGCGGAGCTGGCCGCCGGCATGGTCAGCGAAGTCTCGGTGCCCGACTCGATGCGCTGGTTGCCGCGCGGTATGACTATCGAATACCTGCGCAAGGCGGAATCGGACGTCACAGCGACCGCGCGGCTGGACAAGAAGGAATGGAGCGGTGCGGCGGAGAACGTCGGCGTGCCGGTGAGCATCGTCGACGCCACGGGCACAGAAGTAGTCCGCGCCGTCATCACCATGTACGTCTCGCCGAAGAAGTAGGCGCCGCCTACTCCAGGATCACGCCGCGCAAAATGGCGGTCTCGATTTCCCACTCGAGCCGGCGGCCCGACGTCGCCTGCCTGTTGGGCCAGGACGGTCGGCACGTGCTGCTGCCCGCCTGATGCGTCACGAGCCACGCGTGGAAGTCCGAGGGCTTGGTGATGGCTATACCAAACAGCACTTTGATCTTGCCCTCGGCGATGGTGCGCGGCTGGTTCACACGCTCGTCACAGATGACGAAGTAGCTTTCCTCCGCCGTCGAACCGGCGAACGCGCCTTGCGAGTCCAGCCCCTCGAGGAAGGTTTCCACCTGTGCGCGTGCGCGTTCCCAAGCGGGTTGCGCGTTCTGCTCGAACAGAAGCCAGCGCGTGCCACGTTCGATGCTCGCGGTGACGAACAAAGCGAGGCGCCGCGCGGAGAGATACTTCCAGTCCGGTGAGCCGGAACTGCCGGCCGCCATCGTGCGCGGGCTCGAGCCCGGGCGAGCGGTGCGAACCGAAGCGAGTGTATTGACCCCTGCTTGCGCCAGCCGCGTGCGGTCTTGCTCGGTGACTGCGCATGCGGGCCGCAGACCCGGACGAAGGATGGCATCCTCGCCTTCCGCAGCGGCCCAGACTGGCCACGTTTCGTCCGCGCGCACGATCATGCCCGCAGCCGCGCCGCACGAGCCGAACGTCTCGTGCCGACCGCGCAGCCGATCAAGGGCAACAACGCGCGGGAAATACATCACCGCGTTTTCGCTGCGGAACGGCCACTCGCGCAAGTCCGCGAGCGCGGTGCTCGACGAATCCCAGGGGGTTGGCGGATCCACCACAAGCATTGCGTGCCGATCGCGGCAAAATCGGGCGGCGATCATGAGCGTGCTCAAGCCTACGTCGCGGTCACGCGTGAGCGGCGGGATGCAGAGAAGATTGAAATCGCCAACCGTGCGCAACGCGAAAATGCCCGTGCCCGTGCCCGCGGAAGCGGAGCCGATGATGTCGTAGTCCGTCAGCGGCGCGCCGTCATCGCCATCCGAATTCGAATTGATGTAGCCGACGATAGGCGACCCGGGACTGCGCTCGGACCGGTTCGGCCGCTGCGCTGGGACGGCACCCTGAACGCGCGCCAGCCGCGAGTCCATCAGGATTTCCGAGATGAGGCGACCGGTTTCCAGCAGCACCGACAGGCGCCGGAAGATCTCCTGCTCTTCGATCAGCTCCGAACCCGCCGCGCGCACCCGCTGCAGCACCAGGTTGAAACGATCCGGCTCGTTCTCGCCGATGCCGTCGTAATCGATGGAGGCGCGCAGGTATTCGCGCGAACCGGGGTTGAGTGCGATGAGCGTCAGCGCTTCGGGGCCGGCGTTCAGAGTGAGCGAAGGTGGGCGCGCGCTGTTGGCCACGCGAACCACGAATGCCTCACGTCCGCCGTTCTCGAAGAACTGCTCGACGGCGTAAGACACGGTGGAAGGTTGCCACAGCCCGCCGAAAACCTGGGCGAACTCGCTGAAACTGGCTACCGGAACGGGGCGATTGAGGGGACCTTTGAGCGTGCGGCCCACGAAGGAGGCGACACCAGTGGGCACGCGATCGATCGCGTGGTCAGCTCCACTTGCTTCAGCAATCTCAATGCCGGAGACGCGGCGTTCGGCCACACGGGCCTCTGTTATTTCGCTCCCTTAGAGCGCCGCGGACTCTAACACAGCGCAGTCCGGTCGAGGGAGAGCCTGACGCGGCGCGTGCGCACTCCGGGCGCGCCGGGCAGACGCTCAGCCACTCTTCTTCAAGGGCATCTGTCTTTCAGCAGGCGCGGCGCCCTGCTCGCTCTGACGTTTCGCATCTTCATCGCTCGCGCGCTCCGCATCCTCACGCTTGCGCGCGATCTCGGAGATCATCAGTTTCAGCCATTCGGTCAGTTGAGGCATGGACGTCGTTCTGAGTCAGCTTTTGGGCAGGACGACCGCATCGACAGCGGTCTGCGTCAGCGGATGATAGCCGGGGCGGGCCTTCGCGTAGACAGTGCGCGCGAGCTGCGCGCCCCGCGGTGTCTTCATCAACGCCTCGAACAACGGGCGGACGAACTTTCGCCGGCCGATCGTCATCAGGTAGTGCTCGAGCGGCGGGTACGCAGGCTCGTAGCCGTTGCGAACCGCGACCCGGAACCAGCTGAAGGCGATCTCGGCATTGCGCGAAGCCGAGAGCGAGAAGGCGCTCTGCAGCTCATCCAGATTGGCGCGCGGCAGGGTCTCCGGCAGGTTATCGAGAAAGTGCTGCCATTCCTGGGTGCTCCACTC
This sequence comes from Gammaproteobacteria bacterium, assembly GCA_040007735.1. GTDB lineage: Bacteria > Pseudomonadota > Gammaproteobacteria > Steroidobacterales > Steroidobacteraceae > JADGHX01. The sequence goes on from JBDTUL010000454.1 coordinate 3,877, forward strand.
TTTCACCGGCAGTTCCGCGGCGGTGGTCTTGCCGGCGAGCCACTGAGTGCGTGCCTGATCGACAGGCGCGAACACATCGGCCAAGGGCAGCACCGCGAAGCCGGGAATGCCCGCTTCGTACACGAATGCGTGAATCTGCTGATCCGTGACGACACCCGGCTTCTTTACCAGCAGGTTCGCGCGCAGGTAGTCCAGGAATTGCTCGGTATCGATACTCTGGAAAGCGAAGTGATCGAAGTAGCTGCGCAGGAAGGCATCGAGCGTCTCGCGGCCGAAGCGGCTTTCCAGGAACTGCAGGAACAGCTTGCCCTTCTCGTACGGGACATCGTTGACGTAGTCCTCGGGGTCCTTTCCGCGCAGGTCGACGGCCAGGTGCTGGTCGGCAGGTTTGAGGTCTGCCATGTCCCGCTGCAGGGATTGCAGCCCGAGCGCGTCTTCCATTTTCTCGCGGCGCTCGCCGTAAAGCGCTTCGATAACGCGTCGCTCGAGGTAGACCGTGAACCCTTCGTTAAGCCAGAAGTCCCGCCACGTGGCGTTCGTTACCAGGTTGCCGGACCACGAATGCGCGAGCTCATGCGCAACCAGCGACACGAGGCTGCGATCGCCTGCGATGACGGTGGGCGTGATGAACGAGAGCCGCGGATTTTCCATGCCTCCCAACGGCGCTGACGGCGGAAGGATCAGCAGGTCGTAACGACCCCAGCGATACGGGCCGAACAGTTTTTCGCAGGTCGCGACGATGCTTTCCAGGTCGGCGAACTCGTTCGCCGCGGCGTCCAGAACGGCCGGCTCGGTGTACACGCCGGTGCGTGAGCTGATGGCACGAAAGGCGATGTCGCCGACCGCAATGGCGATGAGGTACGACGGAACCGCCTCCTTCATCTCGAAGCGATAGGCGGTGAGGCCTTGTGCATCGGGCTTTGGATCCACCGGGCCGTGAGCTGCCGACATCACTGCGCGCAACCCGTCGGGCGTGCGAATGGTGGCGCGATAGGTGACACGAACCTGCGGTGAGTCCTGAAGCGGAATCCAGCTGCGCGCGTGAATGGATTCGGATTGTGAGAAGAGATACGGGTGCTTCTTGCCCGCGGTCTGCACCGGCGTCAGCCACTGCAAGCCGGACGCTTGCGGCCGCGTCTGGTACTCGATGCGAATCACGGCATCACGCCCACCACCGTGCGCGGGCATCTCGATCTGCAGCGGCGTGCCCAGGAACTCGCGGGCTTCGCCCAGCTTGAAGGGCAACGCTTGCGGCGCGCTACTCTTCAGCAGCGAGACGGAGCGAATGTCCAGGTCACGCGTATCGAGCACCAGCGTGGTGGCGTTCCGGTCCAGCCGCGAGAGGGTTAGATCGACGCGCCCAGCGAGCTTGCGCGCGGTGAAGTCCACGGTGAGATCGAGGTCCACATTGCGCACGCGGAACTGCGCGACGTTTGCAAACGAGTGGTA
>JBDTUL010000455.1:0-5306 GCA_040007735.1 Gammaproteobacteria bacterium
GAACGGATTCCACCAGCGCAAGAGAAGAACGGGTACGGCGGTGAGCACCACCCAGGCCACCACCAGAAGCAGCGCGCATCGGATGAGCCAGCCGCCGAAGCTGCGGCGGCGAGGCTGAGTCGTCGTCGTACCCGTCTCCCTGAGCTGCGAAAGTGCCTTACTTTTCCACACGCGTGGCGGAAACGATGCTCACATCCTCATTGGGCACATCGGCATGCCCTTTGCGGTTGCCCGTGGTCACTTTCGCGATCTTGTCCACAACGTCCATGCCCTCAGTGACGCGAGCGAACACGGCATAGCCGTAAGAGCCCGGCTTGTGATCGAGGAAGTCGTTGTCCTTCAGGTTGACGAAGAACTGCGACGTGGCGCTGTTCACATCGTTGGTGCGCGCCATCGAGAGCGAGCCGCGCTCGTTCTTGAGGCCGTTCGTGGCTTCGTTCTTGATCGGCTGGCGCGTCTTCTTCTGGCTCATGTCGGAGATGAGCCCGCCGCCCTGGATCATGAACCCCGGAATCACGCGGTGGAAAATGGTGCCGTCGAAGTACTTGTCCTCGACGTACCGCAGGAAGTTCTCGACGGTGATCGGAGCCTCTTTCTGATACAGCTCGATCGTGAATCCGCCGAGAGATGTTTCGAATCTGACCATGTGAATTACCTTGACTGGGGTGGATCGGCCCATTGGGCTTCTGTCATGCGCTCGTGCCCGCCGAGATCGCGGTGGGAGCGTACGTGACTGAAGCCGCGCGCGACAAGCTCACGCGTGACCTGCGTCGCCTGAGTCGAGCCGTGTTCGAGCAGCAGCCAACCGCCCTGCTCGAGGTGGAAGGGCGCGTCCTGAACGATGGCGCGCAGGCACGCCAAGCCCTCCGTACCGGGGGAAAGGGCGCTTCGTGGCTCGCGCAGGAGTGCCGGGGATCGCAGCTCCGGCTCATCCGAGCCGATGTACGGCGGGTTGCTCACGACCAGGTTAAACCGCTGCTCCGCCAGCGGTTCGAACCAGCTTCCCAAGGCGAACTCGACTCGTGCCAGCGCATGGCTTGCGGCGTTGGCTCGCGCCACTGCGAGCGCTTCGCTCGAAGCATCCGTCGCCGTGATCTGCCACTGCGGGCGCTCGCTCGCCAGCGCCAACGCGATGGCACCGGACCCGGTGCCCAGGTCCACCACGCGACCTGCCGGCTCGGGCCGCAAAGCGAGTGCTCGCTCGACCAGCAACTCCGTTTCCGGCCGCGGAACGAGCACGGCGGGTGTCACCGCGAGCGCCAAAGTCCAGAAGCCCTTCGAGCCCAGGATATAGGCCAGCGGCTCGCCCGCCGCGCGGCGCGATACCAGCTCCACGTAGCGGCTGCGTGCCGCCGCATCGGGAACCGTCTCCGGATGGGACTTTAGCCGGGCACGGCTCTGCCCCAGCACGTGCGCCAGCAGCAGTTCCGCGTCCAGGTGCGGCGAATCGGCGTCACCCGCCGCAAGAAGCGCGGCGCTGTCCGCCAGCAGCGCGCTTATCGTGAGATTCGTCGTCATTGCTCTTATGATTCGCCCATGTCACAAACGCTGTATCCCCCGGCCGCCCCGCAGTCCATCGGGCAAGTGCTCGACTCGGCTTTCCGCATCTTCAAGGTGTCGCTCGTCCCGTGCCTGCTCTACGGCGCGGTGGCGATCATCGCCGGACAACTCCAGAACATCTACACCATTGCCGCGGGCAAGCCGTTGCGCTCGTTCAACGGGCGGGATCCGGTGTGGATCGCGCTCTACGCCGCCGGGGCGATCACTTCTCTGGTGATGGCTATCGCGCTCGTCCTTCGCCAGCGCGACATTGCCACGGGCGCACGCCGGGGCACGAGCATCGAGCTTTCGGAGGCGATTCGCCGGCTGCCCGGGCTCCTCGGCCTGATCATTCTGTGCTTGCTGCTGGTCGGCGTCGGGCCGCTGATCCTGGGCGGTGTCTATGCCCTGATGGGCCCCACCGCCGCGGGATACACCACCCTCGGCGCGCTGTTCCTGATCATGCTGGCGCCGCTGACGTATGTGTTGACTCCACTGTCGCTCGTCACGTCGGCGTTTGTGCTGGATGGCGCGTCTCCGCTGGAGGCCATCCGATACGTCTTTCGCCTCATCAAGGGGTGCTGGTGGCGAACCAGCACTATCTTTACGGTCGCTATGGTCATCACCATCGTGTTTTATGCGGTAGCTGCTGTGGTTATCGGTGTGGTGGTGTCGCTCACCGGGGCGGCGGCGGATTTTGCCGCGGTGACGGCCGCCACCGGCGTCGTCTACGTAGTGCTGGGCGGCGTGGGCATGCCCTTCTTCGCCGCGATTGTGCTCGCTGTGTATGGCGAACTGAAAGTGCGTCGGGGTGGCCTCGACCTCGAGCAACGCATTGCCGACGCCGTGCAGACCTGAGGCATGAGGCGGGCGTTCTACGCGGCACTCCTTGTGCTTGCGGTGCCAGCCGCGCCGCTGCTCGCCGCGGAATCGGATGCGTTGGCCGCAATCGATGTGTGTACGGCGCGGCTCGACGCGCAGCTGGATGTCGGCTACGGCCGCATTGCCGCTCGCTGCCCCGAGCTCGCGCCCGCGCTGGAGCGAAGTGGCTGGGCCGCGTGGCTTCCTCAGGGTTGGAAAGAATCGCGAAACGATCTTTCCGTGGGTAGCTTGCAGGAATTGCGCGCCGTCGTTCAGCGTGAGCTGGCAACTCGCCCCGGTTCAAAGGCGCCGCGCGTCGAGCGTCTGCACGAAATACTCACCGGGCTCGGAGACACCGCTCAGCAACGCAGCGGCGCATGGGCGCGTTTCAAGAAGTGGTTGCGGTCGATATTCGAGCGCGATCGCGAGCAGCCCGACGATAGTTGGCTGAGACACATGATTTCTCGCATCGGTATTTCCGGTGCGGCCACGGAGATCATCACGTACATCGCGCTCGGTGCCATGGTCGCGCTGGCCGGATTTGTTGTGTTCAACGAGTTGCGTGTGGCCGGGCTGCTGGGCCGGAGACGCAACGAGCGCAATCGGAATGCGGCTGCCGACGCGCTCGAAGTGCGCGCGCGTCCCAAGTGGAGTGACATCGAGAATGCCGCACTGTCTGACAAGCCCCGACTGCTGCTGGAGCTCATCGCCGCAAAGCTCACTGATCTAAATCGGCTGCCGCCTGCTGGCGCGCTGACGCCAAGAGAACTGGCCAACGCTGCGGACCTGCGTGATGAAGCCGATCGCCGCCGTCTCAGTGACATCGCCTTGGCCGCCGAGAGCGCGCGCTACGCGGAAGGTGGTGTCGAGCCTTCGACTGTAGAAGCTGCGGTCGGCTATGGGCGCGAACTGCTCGCAGCGCTCGAATCCCGCCCGCCTCAGGACCGGCCCGCTGGAGCGAAAGCGTGAAGGAGCGCTTGATCACGCTGATGTGCGCGATCGGTGCGCTGCTGCTGTTTATCACGCTGTTCGTCAAACGAGATAGCGCCATGGGCGGGCGCAACGAGATTCCCAGGCCGACCACGGCCGAGCATCGGGGCAACGGTTATAACGCGGCCATGTCGTGGCTCGAAGCGGAGGGAGTTCGGAACGTCTCGCTGCGGGATCGATTCGATTCTCTGGCGAAGCGCACGGACCTTTCCCAAGGCGGGAATCTGCTTATCGTGACGCTGCCCGCGGCGACGGACTTCAATACGTGGGAGTTCATCCCCCTGGATCGCTGGATTCGCGCGGGGAATACATTGCTGGTGCTCGCCGCGCTCTCCGACAATCCGGATTGGGCGTTTTCACAGGGTGCCGCCTCGGGGGATGTGAATCTGCTCACGGGCCTGGAGTTTGAAACGGCGAGATTCCGTGATGAACGCCTGCGCAAGCGCGAACGCCCGCCGCAGCCCGGAACTCGCCCGAAGAGTGCGCAACCCGCGGCGCCGCCGGTCGATGACGCTGAGAATTCAGGGAAGAATCCGAAGATTGATGTAGCCGCCGCGTTCCGCTCGTTCGCGGAGCCGCGCAGAACCACGCTCGTTCCGAACCGTGCACATGCTTATTTCACCGGCGTTCGCAGCGTCGTGTCGCTTTCAGACTATCCGCAGCGCACGTGGACAGTGAAGGTGCCCTACGAAGGCTTCGTGCTCGCGCTCGGTCACGAGCAGGAAAGCGGCGAGGGCGTACTCTGGACTCGCCCTCTGGGCAAAGGTCGCATCATAGTGAGCGGGTTTGGTTCGGTATTTACGAACCGTGCGCTCGGCCTGGGTGACAACGCGCGCTTGCTGGCAAACATCATTGGCGTGAATGTCTCGCAAACCGGCACGGTGCTGTTCGACGATCTTCATCAGGGTCTTGGTGCGTCATACGACCCGGATAAGTTCTACAAAGATCGCCGCCTCTACATCACCGTTGGTGTACTGCTGGCGCTGTGGTTCATCTGGGTGCTCGGGTCCACGCGTTTGCGCGCACCTGCCTCGCGCAACTCCATTCCGCGCGAAGCGGAGCTTATTCGGGCAGCCGGCGGATTCTTCTCCCGCGCGCTTCCCGCGCACGCTGGCGCACGACGCTTGCTGGAGAACTTCTTCCGGCGCGTGAGTGCTCGCGCGGGCGACCGGCGCGGCTCCGCCGTTCCATGGGATATTCTCGAGCGCAGCGCGCACGTCGCGCCCGCCGATCTCGAACAGCTCAGGGCCTGGTACACCGATGCGTATGCGTCGCGCCGTGTGCCACTCGAGAAATTGCAGAACCTCATCGTGCGAATCGACAGGCAGATGGCGACATGACCACTTCTATTCAGGCACTCGAATCCGGTCTGGCCACTGAGCTCGGCCGCGTGGTCGTGGGCGCGGAGAGTTCCATTCGCGCCCTCGTCATCGCGCTGGTAGCGCGCGGGCACGTGCTCGTTCAAGGCGTGCCGGGGCTCGGCAAGACGCTGCTGGCCAAGACACTGGCGCACGCGCTCGGCGGCGAATTCAAACGCATCCAGGGCACTCCGGACCTCATGCCCAGCGACATCATCGGTGTGCACGTTTATGAGGACGCGAAGCGGGATTTCGCGTTCCGTCCCGGGCCGCTGTTTGCAGACGTCGTGCTGGTGGACGAAATCAACCGCGCCGGACCGAAGACACAGTCCGCGCTGCTGGAAGCGATGGAAGAGCGTCAAGTCAGTGTGGACCGGACGGTGTTCGCACTCCCGGTGGATTTCCTGGTGCTGGCCACGCAGAACCCGCGCGAGTTCGAAGGCACTTATCCGTTGCCCGAGTCGCAGCTCGACCGGTTCATGCTGCGCATCGATGTGGACTACCCGAACCGCGCGGCGGAGGCGGAAATCCTCGCTCGATACGGCGGCCGGTTGTCGG
>JBDTUL010000456.1:0-5294 GCA_040007735.1 Gammaproteobacteria bacterium
ACGAAGTACATCGGCTCAGGCCTCGGCCAGGCCATGCTCGCCCTTTCAGGCGAGGTAGCGTCCAAGGTCGAGCCGACGATCTTCCACCTGGTCAAGATCCGCGCCTCGCAGATCAACGGCTGCGCCTACTGCATCGACATGCACACGAAGGACGCGCGCGCGCGCGGCGAGACCGAGCAGCGCTTGTACGGCCTGAGTGCCTGGCACGAAACGCCGTACTTCAATGACCGTGAGCGCGCCGCGCTCGCATGGACCGAAGCGCTCACCCTCATCACCGAGGGTCACGTGTCCGATGTCGTCTTCGCGGACGTCCGGGAGCAGTTCTCGGAAGCGGAGATGGTGGACCTGTCGCTCGCCGTCGTGACGATCAACTCGTGGAACCGCCTGGTCATCTCGTTCCGCCAGGTGCCGGGCACTTACCAGCCGCGCGCGCGTTAGAACCTTGCGCGCAATTCGCGTATCGTTGCGGCTGCTGACCACACAGGTCGTCTTCTGAGGAGATACGTTTATGAGTAAAGGTATGGACAAGAAGAAAGAGGAAAAGAAAAAGCCCGCCAAGACGCTGGAAGAGAAGCGTGCCGCCAAGCGCGAGAAGCGCGCTGCCCGCGGCTGACCCTCTTCCGCCTGATGACGCCCGATTGCAAATCTGGGTGGACGCCGACGCCTGCCCGGTAGTCATCAAGGAAATACTCTTTCGGGCCGCAGACCGCGCACGTGTTCGCATTACGCTGGTGGCTAACCAGCCGATACGTCGCGCGGTCTCACCTTACATCCACTTCGTGCAGGTGCCGTCGGGGTTCAACGTGGCGGATGCACGCATCGTGGAAATGATGCGCGCCGGCGATCTCGTCATCACCGCAGATGTGCCGCTGGCGGCGCTCGTCATCGAAAAGGGCGGCACTGCCCTCGACCCGCGCGGCACCCTCTACACCGCCGAGAACGTTCGCGAGCGCCTCAGCGTTCGCAATTTCCTAGATGAGCTGCGCGGGAGCGGCGTGAACACGGGCGGGCCCGGCACGCTCACGCAGCGCGAGCGTCAGTTGTTCGCCAATGGACTTGATCATTGGCTTAGCAAAGTGCCGCCGGGGCCGCCCTAGCAAAGGCCTCCTGGCCGATCCTGGCAACGTGCCGCCTGGGGCACCCCTAGCAAGGTGCCGCCGGGCAGGCCTGGCAAGGTGTTGTCCCGGCGATGTAGCGTTGTGCCGCCCGGGCTGGCCTAGCAAGGTGTTGCTTGGGCCACCCTGATCGGCGCGGGCATACGAATTGCGCGTCTTCCAGCTGGGGTGCCGCAACCATTCGCTCCGCCTCACCGGGCCGGACGCCAACGCCCGTAGACCGGTAATCAACGCCACGCGCTTGCCTGACTAACGGGCCCTGTAGCGTTGGCCGCAGCAGGTCCCTTAGTCAGACAGGCTCCTACGCCTGAATGAGCCCGTGCCGTATCGCGATGAGCGTGAGCTCGGACTGATTCACGACATCCAGCTTCTGCTTGATGTTGTAGAGATGCGTGCCCACCGTGGAGCTGGAGAGCTTCAGATCATCCGCGATACGTTGCACGGTGGCGCCTGAGGCCAGCCGGATGAACACTTCGAACTCTCTTTCCGAGAGCCGTTCGACAGGCGATTTCGCGCCGCCTTCGAGCTCGGCCAGCGCCAGTTTCTGAGCGATGGTGCTGTCGATGTAGCGCCGGCCCGCTGCCACCGCTGTCACCGCTTCGATCAATGCCTCCGGGGCGCTGCGCTTCGAGAGGAAACCCATGGCGCCTTCCTGTAGAGCACGTCGTGCGTGCATGGGGTCGTCATGCGCGGAGAGCGCCAGCACGCGCGCCTGCGCGTGATGCGCGCGAATTCGCTTCAGCGCTTCCAGGCCACCCATGCCGGGCATCGCCAAATCCATCACCACCACGTCTGGCGTCAGTTCCGCATAGCGCTGACACGCCACCTCGCCGGACTCTGCCTCGGCAACGACGGACACCTCTTTCAAGGACTGCAGCAGCAACCGGAAACCGGTGCGCACCACTGCGTGATCGTCTACGAGCATCACGCGAATCATCGAGACACCGACAGCGGAATGCTCGCCACGAGTCGCACGCCTCGAGTGTCGCAGTTGGCAACGCTGAACGTGCCGCCGAGCAGCTCAACGCGGTCCGCAAGGCCGCGCAGGCCGTAATGCCCCGGTCGGGACCAGTCCGCAGGCAAGCCGGTGCCGTCGTCAGCCACCATGACGACGATGCGGTCCGCATCGGATTCGACTGAGATATCCACGTGAGCAGGCTGCGCGTGTCGGAGCGCATTGATCAAGCCTTCCTGAACCACACGATAGATGGCGAGCGTGACGCTTGGGCCGAGGTCCATGGTCAGGTTCTGCCGCACCGACAGCGCGATGGTGGGGTATCGCCGCTGCCAGTCCCGCACCAAATTCTCGAGCGTGATGCCGAGCCCCAACGTATCGAGCGACAGCGGCGTCAGCCGGGGAATCAGGCCGTGCATGTTGTCGTAGAGCCGCCCGGCTTCGTCCGAGATCAGTTTGGCCGCTTCGCCCGTGGCCGGATCCTTGACGCCGCCTTGTGTGGCAATGGCCTGGGCAAGGCTGCGAATGGCCGTGACGGACTGGCCGAACTCATCGTGCAGCTCATGCGCAATCAGGCGGCGCTCTTCTTCCACGCGTTGCTCGACCAGCCGCGCCATTTCCCGGCGTTCATCGAGCCGCGTCTCCGCATCGCGTGCCTTCCGCTCGGACTGCACGTTGTTCTCAACCGCCTGCGCCATCCGATTGAACGCGGCGCCGATGGCGCGGGCTTCGAAGCCGGGAAGCGGCGGCAGCCGAAACCCAAGGTCGCCGCTTTGAATGCGTTCCAGGCCCTTGGCGATGACAGGAAACGGCGCGAGCGCGCGGCCCACCAGCCAGAACGCGGCGCCGTTCACCAGCACCAGCATCACGGCCGACAGAGCAAATAGCCGCATCAGGTCGTCCCACGCGTCGAGCACCGCTCGCGACACCTCGGCTTGAACTATGAGTTGCGAGCCTTGCGGCAGCCAGAAGATATGTCGGGCCGTCTGAGGGGCGAGCAGATGCGAGAACCACGCTGGCGCCGTGCGCCCGGCCTTGTACGTGGCCGCCGGCGATCGATAGAGCACCTGGCCCGCGGCGGACTTGAGAATGATGTCATTCGCGCGCACCCGGCCTAGCTGCTGCAAGAAGTCCAGCACCAGCTCGGAGCCGCCCTCGCGTGAATAGATCGCGGCGAGCCTCCCGAGAAGCTGGGATGCCACGCGGTTTGCGGCCTCGATTTCCTCCCGGACGGAACTGCGAGTGCTCTGAAACTCGGCGACCAGCAGCACTGCCACAAAGGTGGCCGTGAGTCCGGCGACCACGAGGTTGAGGCGATTGCGCAGTTTCATCCGTGGCGGCCGGGGATTGGGGAGATGGATCGTAACAGCGGAAACGGCCGCGCCGCCGGGGCTCATGAAAATCATGAGGCCAGTTTCATGATCGTCGCCTTACCCCACGGGCGTCACGCGCGGAAGATCGATGGTGGCGGTGCACTCCGTGCCGCCTGGAAGCGACGGAAAAAGGATTGGCATCATGAAGTGGGAAACTCCTGAAGCGGTCGATATGCGGTTTGGCATGGAAATCACGATGTACGTGTCCAATCGCTGAAGCGCAAGCAAGCTGGCGCGGCCGGCAGGGCGCGGGCCGGCAAAGTGCGCGTCCCTGCGAACAGGGCGCACCTTGCCGGGCCGCGTCTTCCTACCCTGAACGAGCACACCGCTCGTGAAAATCCGAGTGCTGGGATCGGCCGCCGGCGGCGGCTTTCCGCAATGGAACTGCAACTGCCCGAACTGCGCCGGGCTCCGTGCGGGCAGCTTGCGCGCGCGGGCGCGCACTCAATCTTCGATCGTGGTGTCCGGAGGCAGTGGTACCGCCTGGGCGCTGGTGAATGCGTCGCCAGATCTGCTGGCCCAACTTCAGGCGCATCCCGTTCTGCAGCCGGGCCGTGCCATTCGGGATAGCGCAATCGTCGGCATCGTGCTGGTCGACGGGCAGGTCGACCACACCACCGGTCTCTATATGTTGAGAGAGGCGCGGCGCCCATGGCCCATCTGGTGCACCGATAGCACCTACGCCGATCTCACTCGCGGCAACCCTGTGCTGGGTGTGCTATCACACTACTGCGGAGTCGATCGTCACCGCATTGGGCTGGAAGGCGAGGGGTTCGCCGTCGACGGCGTCAATGGCATTCAGTGGCGAGCGTTGCCAGTGGCCAGCAAACCCGCCCCCTATTCACCGAACCGCGAGTCGCCCGTGCCGGGAGACAACGTTGCGCTCGTGATCACGGATGAAGTTTCCGGCAGATCCGCGTTATATGCGCCGGGCCTCGGCTCCATCGATGACCCGGTGTGGCGAAGCATGAACGCGGCGTCGTGCGTGCTCGTCGATGGAACGTTCTGGACTGACGACGAAATGATCACTCTCGGCGTGTCGAAGAAGCGTGCTCGCGACATCGGCCATCTACCGCAGAGCGGCACGGGTGGCATGCTCGAATGGCTGGAGCGCCTGCCGCCGACAACGCGTAAGGTGCTCATCCATATCAACAACACCAATCCCATTCTCGATGAGGACTCCGAACAACGTGCCGAGCTGACACGACGTGGCGTCGAGGTAGCATGGGATGGCATGGAGATCGAGTTGTGAGGGCCGACGCAAGTGACACGCCTTGGACACACGCAGAGTTTGAAGAGCGGTTGCAGGCGCAAGGCCGCGCGTATCACATCCATCACCCGTTCAATGTCATGCTGAACACAGGTGGCGCGAGTCCGGAGCAGATTCGTGGCTGGGTGGCTAACCGTTACTACTATCAGATCAGCATTCCCATCAAGGACGCGGCCATTCTGTCGAACTGCCCGGATCGCGCGGTACGGCGCAGCTGGGTTCAGCGCATCCTGGACCACGATGGTTATGGCGATGATCCCGGTGGAATCGACTCGTGGCTGCGCCTGGCGGAAGCCGTGGGTCTCACGCGCGAGAGAACTGAAAGTTTGCAGGATGTGTTGCCCGGAGTGCGGTTCGCCGTGGATGCCTATGTGAACTTCGCGCGACGCGCGCCTTGGCAGGAAGCCGTGTGCTCATCGCTCACTGAGCTTTTTGCGCCCGCCATTCACAAGCAGCGGCTGGCGAACTGGCCGGATCACTATCCCTGGATCGACCTGTCCGGCCTGCATTACTTCCAGAGCCGGGTGACCCTTGCACGCCGCGATGTGGAGTTCGGCCTGGCCTTCACGCTCGGCCATTTC
>JBDTUL010000457.1:0-5291 GCA_040007735.1 Gammaproteobacteria bacterium
ACGTTGAACACCGGCACGAACACCAATACGAAGGATTCGAGCGCACCTTTCGCAGCCTTGCCCTGGAGCATCTCGCGAAGCGCGAGGAAGCCTGCGTCCTTGCCGTCGATCTCGCCCGCATGAATGCCCCCCTGCATGAGCATTACGGGAACGCCGCGTTCGCGCGCGTCGTCCGGCGTGAGCGCGCCGCTTCGGGAAACTGCGAGCGCCAGCATCGGACGGCCTTCCGGTGTGCGGCCAAGCTCCGTGCAGCGAACGGCATCCGGCCAGGCCTTCGCGTACTCGGCGCACAGGCGTTCGACTTCGTCGTAACGCCCGGTCAGGCGAAAGCCGGAGCGCTCAGAAATGGTTTCGAGTGGGCCGGGCCGCGCGGTGGCACTGAGGGCGGGCGTAAACGGCGTGACGACGGCGAGCCCCATCGCGAGGGTGGCGATCCTGGCCAGGACGGAATTCATACTCAAGCGCTCCTGCAGCCCGCGTCGGGCCCGATGCTAAGGGAGCACAATTCTAGGTCAGGTCGGCGAGCTGCCCGCTAACATCTTCCTGGAGGGCGGCCTCTCGCTGCAGCACCGCCTTGCGACTGGTGAGCCCAATGAGGCTTGCGATGCCGGCGACCAGTTCCTGCGGCTCCACGGGTTTGGCGATGTGCATCTGGAAGCCGGCGAGCAGCAGGCGGCGCCGATCGTCGGCGCGCGTGTACGCGGTGACGGCCACTGCGGGAATGGTTGAAATGCGATCGTCCGCTAGGGCTCTCACCTGCTGGATGAGCTGGTAGCCATCGGCACCGGCCATGCCGATGTCACTGATCATGATGTCGATGCGTTCGCTCTGGAGCGTTTCCATTGCCTGCTGCGCGTCCACCGCGAGCAGCACCCGCGCGCTACATTCCTCGAGCAGGCGGCCGAAGAACATCAGCGAGTCGGCCTCGTCGTCGACGACCAGCACCGTGATGCCCTTGAGGCTCGGCAATGGGTCGTTATCGCTGCGGTTGCCGCGAAGGCGGGCTTCCATGCTGCCATCGTCAGAGTGAGTCTGAACGATGGGCATCACTACGGTGAAGGTGGACCCCTGGCCTTCGCCGGGGCTCTCTGCTTTTACCGAGCCCCCGTGCAATTCGGCGAGACTCTTGACGATGGAGAGCCCCAGCCCGAGCCCGCCGTGCTGGCGAGTGGTCGAGGCATCGGCCTGCCGGAAGCGCTCGAACACGAACGGCAGGAAGGCCGGCGCGACACCCACGCCCGAATCCTCGATGATGATTTCGCAGTGAGAGTTCACGCGGGTGAGCGCCACGCGCACTCGCCCGCCGGGGGGCGTGAATTTCACGGCGTTCACCAACAGGTTCCAGAGCATCTGCTGAAGGCGGGCGGGGTCGACTTTGGTCCAGCCGATGTCGCCGTCGAGCGCGGTCTCCAGGCGCACGCGCTTGGTGTCGGCAGAGGGGCGGATCGATTCGACCGCGTTGCCGATGGCGTCCCGAAGATCCACGGTTTGCAATTCGAGCCGCACCTGGCCCGTCATGATGCGGCTCATGTCGAGCAGGTCGTTCACGATCTGGGTCTGCGCGCGCACGTTGCGCTCGATGGTGTCGAGACTGCGCGTCAGCTCGATGTTGTCATCACCGGAGTGACGGCGCGCGATGTGCACCCAGCCGACGATGGCGTTCAGAGGCGAGCGCAACTCGTGAGAGAGGGTGGCGAGGAATTCATCCTTGAGGCGGCTGGCCTGTTCGGCTTCGTGACGCACCTTGCGCTCGCTTTCGAGCAGTTTGTCCCGCTCTTCCTGGGCGCGTTTCCAGGAGGTGCGGTCGCGCAGGACGACGCTGAATCCAATGACGTGCCCCGCGGTATCGACGGCGCGGCTGAAAATGCAGCTGGCGAAGAACGGCGTGCCTTCCTTCTGCCGCAACCACAGGTCGTTCGCGGAAGAGCCTTCTTCGGCCGCCACCTGCATTTCGGTCCGATGCATGCCGCTTGCCACGTCTTCCGGCGAGAACAGCTTCTCGATGGGCAGGCCGAGGAATTCGTTGCGCGACCAGCCGAGCAGGCGCTGCACGCCTTCGTTCCACGTGGTCACGAAGCCCTTCAGGTCGAGCGCGAAGATGGCGTAGCTCTTCACGTTTGCGATCAGCGCGTGGTAGCGCTCTTCGCTCTCGCGAAGGGCGTCTTCTACCTGCTTGCGCTCGGTGCGGTCCGTAATGAGCCCGATGATCGTGTCCACCCGGTTGAAGGCACCCATCTCGGGGAACAGCTGGCACTCAAGGTGCCGTTTGCGGTGCTGGAGGTCGGCCGAGAACTCGATTTCCTGCGGCTCGGCGGTGCTGTAGACCCGGCGACAGGCCGCCTCGAACGGCAGCCACAGCTCGGGATCGACCCCGGATTCCAGCGCGGACCTGCCCACGAGGTCTTCGGGCGGCCAGCCGGTCATCGTCTCGACGGCCGGGTTTACATAGAGATGGCGGAGCGCCCGGTCCAGCCGGAAGACCACAACGGGCAGGCGCTCGACCAGGCTGGCAAGCGAGTGCTCGTGGGGTTTGAACGCGTCATCCTTCATCGCCAAGCTCAGGTTATTCATGCAACCCGCCGATCAAGCAAGTTCTGTTCCGGTATGCCATGGCAGTGGTAGAGTCTCCCCGACGAGATATAAAGAGTAAGCCAAACGGGGCTTTCGACAGTCAGGGGTGTGGCCGTGTTCGCCGCGCTGATCCTGTTATTTCTGGGCGCGCCAGTCGCCACCGCCACGCCAGCCGGAGGCGGAGAGACGGACACGTGGGCGCGCGATGCACTCGTGCACGCGCGCGCTGCCACTCAGGACATAACCGATCCCTTCCATCGCGCTCAGGCGCTTGCCGAAATTGCCGAAGCGGAGGTTGCCGCGGGCGATGCGAAGTCCGCTGTCACCAGCATTCAGGAGGCCCGAGTTGCAGCGGGTCTGATACAAGAAGACGCCCTGCGCGCCTGGGCACTCAACGACATTGGGTTCGCCCTCATCAGGGCGAACGACCTCTCCGCCGCGGAATCTCTTGCCGATACCATCAACGACCCCCGCCTGCGGGATGCGGTGCTGGCGGGCGTCGTCGATGCGAGGCGCAGCGCGCATGACCTGCCCGGTGCCGTTGCGACCGCGGGGCGCATTCAGAATGCTTCGCTCCAGGGCCGGAGTCTCCGCTCCATTGCCATAATGCAGGCCGCACGCGGTGACCTGACGACCGCCTCGATTACCGCCCGGAGCATCGGGGATGCAGACGTCAATGCGCTCGCGGTTGGCGATGTGGCTGCGGCCATCGCCCGGGATGGAAGTTTTGCCGAGGCGCGTCTTCTCGCCCTGCGCGTAAAAAATGCTCAGGGCCGATCGCGGGCGTTCGTCGAAGTGGCCGCGGCGCAAGCGGGCATTGGCGACATCAAGGGTGCGCTCGAGACCATCGACCACGTGCACGACAAATTGCTGGAAGCCGAGGCGCTGAGCCGCGTGGCTGCGGCCCGCGCCACCGCCGCTCCAACTGAAGCACGCGCGATGTTTGCTCAGGCCGTTTCGGCGGCAGCGTCCGCGCGAGGTTCGGCCAGCCGGAAATGCGACACGCTGGTGGAGATCGCGCACGCGCAAATCGCGGGCGGTGAGACGGTTGGGAGCCTCTCTACGTTGCAGCGGGCTTTGGCCGAGCTTCGCAACGTGAAATCGGATCCGATCCGGCTGGCGCTGATCACGCGCATCACGCCGTTGCAGGCGCGGGCGGGCGATTACGCCGGCGCGCTCGCCACGGCGATGCAAGCCGACGATCAAAGCTTGCGGCCGCTGCTCATACGCGACCTTTCGGCCACTCGCGCGGAGAAGGGCGATGCCGCGGGGGCGGTGCAGATGGCAAGGACTCTCGACGATCGGCCGGCAGCGGTCGCCGCGTTCTTCGGTATTCTGCGTGCACAGTCGCAGGCCCAGGATGAAGCGGGCATGCGGCAGACTCTGGCAGCTGCCCTGGAAACAGTACGCGTCATTCATGTTCCCGAACTCAAGGCTGGCGCGTTAGGCTCGCTCGCCGCCGCGCATGCGACGGAGGGTGACTTCGATGCCGCGCAATCTCTCTTTACCGAGGCCATGAATACGGCGGCTGCTGCGGATCGCGGGCAGGAGCAGGCGGCGGTTTACGCGCGCATCGCAGACGCGCTCGCCGACCGCCATCGCTCGACAATTGAATAGTTGAAGAAAAACTCACGCATGGGCCGCAAGACGATCGACGATGTGGCGAAGGCTGCTGGCGTCGCCATCAAGACTGTTTCGCGTGTGCTCAACGACGAGCCGAACGTGCGGGATGAAACCCGTGCTCGCGTGCAGGCCGTCGTCAAGGCGTTGAACTATCACCCGAGTCTTTCCGCGCGAAGTCTCGCGGGGCGCCGCTCGTACCTGGTGGGCCTGGTTTACGGAAACCCCAGCGCGAACTACGTGGTGGATGTTCAGCACGGCGCCATGACTCGCTGCCGGCAGCAACACTTTCAGCTGTTCGCTCATCAGTGCAGCAGCACCGGCGATGACTTGTCGCGCGAAGTGGTGGGGCTGGTCGATCAGACACATGTGGATGGGCTGGTGATCACGCCGCCCCTCAGTGAGTGCGCATCTCTGCTGAAGGCGCTGGACCGCCGCGGTGTGCCGTTCGCACGCATCGCCCCGAGCGAGCTCGGTCATCCGTCACCTTATGCGGATATGGACGACGAGGGCGCCGCGCGGGAGATGACGGAGTACCTCATCGGGCTGGGCCATCGGCGCATCGCGTTCATCATCGGCCATCCGGATCATGGCGCGAGTGACCGCAGGCTGCGCGGATACAAGGCAGCACTGCGTGCGCATCGCATGCCGTATCAGGCGGAGTACGTGAAGCAGGGACAATTCGTGTTCGACTCCGGCGTGGAAAGCGGCCGGCAATTGCTGATGCTTCCGCAAAGGCCGACAGCAATCTTCGCCAGCAATGACGACATGGCCGCCGGTGTAGTAATGGCGGCTCACGAGATGGGCATCAAAGTGCCCGCACAGCTGTCCGTGACCGGGTTCGACGATACCTACATCGCGCGCACGATCTGGCCGCGTCTCACAACGGTTCATCAACCCAGCTACGACCTGGCGTATGCCGCCACCGGGTTGCTGCTGCAAATGTTGAAGACGCGCAAAGCGCCGCCGCCAGTGCGGCTGGCGCATGAGCTGATTCAGAGAGAGTCGTCGGGGCCTGCGCCCACGACGAGCTGATTCAGCGCGCGCCCGCCGGGCGCGCAGAGATTCGGTGCCAGCGCAGTGGTTACTCGCTGGCGCCC
>JBDTUL010000458.1:0-5273 GCA_040007735.1 Gammaproteobacteria bacterium
CAGGGTGGAACTCGAAGCGCGTGGGGCTGAGGGGCCCGAGCAGCGGTGTCCATTCGGCCGCCTTCGCCCCGGCAAGCCGCCGCAAATACAGATTCGTCGGCCCGCCCTCCATCTCGTTGCCGATGAAGAGCGACAGCAGGATGTCGCCGCAATCGAACCGGCGCAGCGAGCCATTGGAGTTGATCTCGAAACTCAGCCCGGCGGGGCTGGCCAGGCGAAGGGGGGCGGCTGCATCGAGGTTGGCTTCAGTCATGAAGGCTATCTTCGCACCGGTGACGGCGCGAATAGTAGCCTGCTGGCTGCGCGGGCCGATTCGCGCCGGCTTACTTGGCCGTCACGGTGAGGACACGCCGGCGCCTTTACGTTGCAGCCTCGATCCGGTGCTGCTGTAGTGCGTCGGCGCCCCGCGAGGGGGCTCAAATGGCGCACGACCTCATGTTCCGTTACGCACTGCCTTTCGTCGCACTTGCCGCCAGCTTTGCCGTGCAGGCCGCCGGCGCGCGCGAGCCGCTGGTCAAGGCAGACTACGTTCGGCAGGGCGATCAATCCTGGGGAATGCTGAAGGACTTCTGCTCCGAGTGTCACAACGCCGAGGACTGGGCCGGCAAGGTCGCGTTCGACACCATGACCCCGGAGGCGGTGCCCGAGGATGCGCAGACCTGGGAAGCCGCCGTCCGCAAGCTCCGCGGGCACCTGATGCCGCCGCCGGGCAAACCACAACCCAGCGGTGAACAGATCGACAGGTTCGTCGGCTGGATGGAAAGCTACCTCGATGCGAGCAGCAGCGCGCAGTGGGCCGGCCACGTGCCTGTGCAGCGACTGAACCGCACTGAATACGCCAATTCCGTTCGCGGCCTGCTCGGCGTCGACATCAAGGTGGAGAATCTGCTGCCGCCGGAAAACGAGGTGCAGGGGTTCGACAACGTCGCCGCGGCCTTGAGCGTGTCACCGGCGTTTCTCGACCAGTACATCGGCGCCGCGCGCGTGGTGGCGCGGCTTGCGGTGGGCGACGCCGCGCCCAAACCCGGCAACACGTTCTATCCCTCGCCGGGCGGGGCGCAGGACACTTTTCAGGATGGCATGCCGCTCGGCACGCGCGGCGGCATGGCGTTCAAGCACGTGTTCGCAACCGACGGCGAGTATCGCTTCAACATCCTCGACCTGGATGTCGGCCTGTATCCGTGGGCCGCCGAAACCCGGCACACCGTAGTTGTGCTCGTGGACGGACAAGAAGTCTTTCGCAAGCCCGTGGGCGGCGCGGAGGACCTCGCGCTCGTGGATCGCAAAGGCTCCGTGGGGCGCAAGGAAATCATCGACCGGTTCTCCAATATTCCGGCGCAGGTGACGGCGGGCTCGCACGACATCGTCGTCACTTTCATAGAGCGCTCGAAAGCCGAGTCCGACGAATACGTGGGCAGCAGCGGGTTGCTGTTCGGCGCGTTCGACCGCCTGCGCGTTCCGCGGTTGCTGGATGGCGTGCAGGTGCTCGGGCCGTTCGGCAGCACGCATCTTTCCGCATCCCCCAGCCGCAAGCTGATCTTTGTTTGTGAGCCGCAGTCGGCCGCGGAAGAACAGCCTTGCGCTCAGCGCATTGCCGGCAGCCTGGCACGCCGCGCCTTCCGCCGGCCAGTGACGCAATCGGATGTGGACCGTTTGATGCCTTTCTATGCAGAGGGCCGCAAAGACGGGGCGAGCTTCAATTCGGGCATCCGTCAGCTGGTAACCGCGGCGCTGTCGAGCCCGGACTTCCTGTATCGGGCCATTCGACCTCCGCAGGGCGGAATGCAGAACGCCGGCGACCGCGCGCCGGTGCATGCACTCACTGATATCGAACTGGCCTCGCGGTTGTCATTCTTCCTGTGGGCGAGGGGCCCGGACGACGAGCTCATCGACGTGGCGGCGGCCGGCGACCTGAGCAAACCCAAGGTGCTCGAAGCACAGGTTCGGCGCCTGCTCGCCGATCCGCGCGCCTCGACGCTCGTCACCGGGTTTGCGCTCAAGTGGCTCAACCTGGATGAGCTGAACGCGGTAGACCCCGACCCGAAACTGTTCCCCGCGTTCAGCACTCAATTGCGCGAGGACTTCTCGCAAGAGATCACGCTGTTCCTCACGAGCGTGCTTCTCAAGAATCGAAGTGTTCTGGAGCTACTGAGCTCTGACACCACATTCCTCAACGAGCGGCTGGCGCTTCAGTACGGCATCAAGTCGATTCACGGTCCGCAATTCCGGCAAGTGAAGCTGGCAGACGAGGCGCGGTTCGGCCTGCTCGGCAAAGGCGCGATGCTGCTGCGAACTTCTTACGGAGACCGCACGTCACCTGTGCTGCGTGGAGCATGGGTGCTGGATAAGCTTATGGGCACGCCGCCCGTGCCGCCGCCGCCGAATGTGGTTACGGATCTTTCGGCACACGCGGGCGAGAAACCGAAGACCGTTCGCGCGCGTCTCGAGCAGCACCGCACTGACAAGAGCTGCAACCAGTGCCACGGCGTGATCGATCCGCTCGGGCTGGCGCTGGAGAATTTCGACGTCACTGGTCAGTGGCGCGACATCGATCAGGTGGCCCAACAGCCGATCGATTCCACATCCGTGCTGCCCAGCGGCGCTCCGGTAAAAGGCGTCGTGGACCTGCGCCGGGAACTGCTGCGCAAGCCCGATCAGTTCGTGCAGACGCTCACCGAAAAGATGCTGATGTACGCCGTCGGGCGCGAGGTCGAGTATCACGACATGCCGCAAGTTCGCGCAATCGTGCGCAATGCGAAGAAAGACGACTATCGCCTGACGGCAATCGTTCTCGGCATCGTGAATAGCGATGCGTTCCGGCTGCAATCCGAGCCTCGCGACAGCAAGCCCGTCGACACGAAGGTTGCGGCGATTCCCAAGACGCAAGACGTGCCTGGTCACTGAGATGGAATTCACCCTATGCATTTCCTGACCCGCAAACATTTGTCGCGTCGAACGGCCCTCAAGGGGCTCGGTGTGTCGCTGGGCCTGCCGCTGCTGGATGCGATGATTCCTGCCGCCACCGCGCTGGCTAACACTGCGGCTGCACCGAAGATGCGCACCGGGTTCTTCTACATTCCGCACGGCGCGATCATGGGCAACACCGCTCACGGTGCGCCGATGGATCACTGGACTCCGACTGGCGCCGGCGATGTGTTCAAGCTGAGCGCGATCCTGGAGCCGCTCGAGAAGCACAAGCAGTATGTGACGTCGTTCGGCAATCTCGAGAACGCCGCCAGCAACGGCTCGGTTCACACGCTGAACCCGGCCACGTGGTTGAGCTGCGTGCGCCCGAATCCCGATGCCGTGGGCGCCAGCATGGCGATGACGCTCGATCAACTCATTGCCAGCCAGATCGGCCAGGACACGCCACTTCCTTCGATGGAGCTGTCTTCCGAGACCACCATCCAAGTGGCGGCGTGCGGCGGGGGAACGGGGCGCTGTTACTACAGTTCCACGCTCTCGTTCCGCAATGCCAGCGCGCCGCTGCCGATGGAATACAACCCGCGGAAGGTATTCACGCAGCTGTTCGGAGAAGGCGATACGCCGCAGGAGCGCGAGGCACTCGTTCATCAGACGACCAGCCTGCTGGACTTGATCTCAGAGCGCACCACGGCGCTGCAGAATGAGCTGGGTGCGAGCGATCGCGTGGTGTTGAGTAACTATCTCGAGACAGTGCGGGAGATCGAGCGGCGCGTGGAGAAATCGCAGGCGCGCGATTTGTCCGGCGTGACGCTGCCGAAAGTGCCGGCGGGTGAGCTCGGGTCGTTCGACGAACAGGTGAAGCTGATGTTCGACCTGGTGGCGCTGGCGTACCAGGCGAATCTCACGCGCGTGATTTCGTACATGATGGTGTCGGAAGGCACCAACCGCACGTACAACCACATCGGCGTGCCGGATTCGTTTCACCCGTTGTCCCACCACGCCAACGATGTCGACAAGATCAATCGGCTGGTGAAGATTCAGCGTTATCACGTCGAGCGCTTTGCGGACTTCGTGGGCAAGCTCGCAGCGATTCCGGACGGCGAGGGCTCGTTGCTGGATCACTCGATGTTCCTGTATGGCTCGAACATGAGCAACAGCGATCGGCACAACAATGCGCCGTTGCCGGCCATGCTGGTGGGCGGTGGTTGCGGAACGCTGAAGGGCGGCCGCCACATCACGCTGCCCGAGCACACGCCGCTTGCGAACCTGCACCTCACGGTGCTGAACAAGGCCGGCATCAAGCAAGAGCGTTTTGCAGACAGCACGGGCGTGATTGCGGAGGCGTGAGTGGGAACGCGCGCGCTTTGGGGATTGCGAGGTGCCGGGGGCCTTCCATGCAATCGCGGGAGGGAGCTCGATGAGGCACGCAGGATGAATCGCCGATTGCTGCTCAGAGGTGCGATGGCGGGTGTGGTCGCAGCTTCGTTTGGGCGGTTCGCGCTAGCCGCAAAGGCTGCGCCGCCGATTTCGCTTTCGCCGCCTGCCGCGACAACGAAGCTGAACGACAAGTTGTCGCTGATCACGGGTGTGGGCGGCAACGTCGTAGCGCTGAACACAGGCGAGGGGCTGCTGCTCGCCGATGGTGGCGCGTCTCAACACACTGAAGCGCTGCAGGCTCAATTGCGCGCTCTTTCGGGCGACGGCCGCGTTCAGACGCTATTCAACACGCATTGGCACCTGGAGCAGACCGGCTCGAATGAAGCGTTCGGCCGCGCGGGTGCGAAGATCATTGCGCACGAGAACACGAAGTTGTGGCTGGGCACGGATCACTACGTGCCTGCGGAAGATCGCTACGACAAGGCCCGGCTCAAGGAAGCGCTGCCGACACAGACTTTCTACGCGAGCGGGGAAATGACCGCCGGCACAGAGCACATCGAGTACGGATATCTGCTCGAAGCCCATACCGATGGCGACATTTATGTGTTCTTCAGAGACTCGAACGTGATCGCCGCCGGGGGCACCGTCGCCTCTGCCGACGACCCGGAGCTGGATTGGTACGCCGGCGGGTGGCTGGGCGGCCGAGTCGATGCCCTGGCGTTGCTGCTCAAGCTCGGCAACGCCGACACTCGCTTTGTCGCCGCTTCCGGGCCCGTGCTCACGCGCGCTCAGGTAGAGGCCGAATACGACACGCTGCTACTCGTATTCAACCGTATGGTCGACATGATCAGGAAAGGGTTCACTACCCAGGATATGTTCGGCGCCGGTGTGCTCGAAGGCTCGGCTCGCTCGTGGAGCGACCCGCAAAAATTCCTGCACGACGCGCACAAGAGCATCTGGGCTCACCACAA
>JBDTUL010000459.1:0-5253 GCA_040007735.1 Gammaproteobacteria bacterium
TTGAGGGCTCTTAGATTCGGATTCAAGAGCCCTCAATCGCCGGGCGGTTGAGAGTCAGAAAAGAAAAACAGAAACTATCGAGTTCTATTTTTTGTCCGCATCCGGCTCGGGGTCTTCCAGCGGCTCATCATCAACGGGTGCCGGCGCCACCGCGCCATCGGTCACCAAAAACTCCCGCCGCTGCAAATACACGTTCCGAATAAACGCGTACTTATCGTAAGTTTGTGACAGCGCCTCTTCGGTCTGCAGCAGCTGCGCGCGCATGTTGATCAGCCCCACGCCGTCCAGGCTGTAGCGAATGGCATCCCGCTCCACGTAGTGCACGGGGTCGGTGAACACGTCCGCACCGGACCCGACGCCATCCCGAAACGTGGAGGGGCCGAAGAACGGCACCATCAGATAGGGCCCCGACGGCACGCCCCACTTGCCGAGCGTCTGCCCGAAATCCTCATCGTTGCGGTCGAGCCCGGCGGCGCTGGCCGGGTCGAGAAGACCGCCGAGGCCGATGGTGGTGTTCATCAGGAAGCGGCCCGTGTCCGAGAGCGCCGGCTTGAATTTAGCCTGCAGCAGGTCGTTCACGATGACGGTGGGCTGCTCGAGGTTCGAGAAGAAGTTCGAGACGCCGGTCTCGACGAACTGAGGTGCGATGGCTTTGTAGCCCTTCGCAACCGGCTTCAGCACCGCGCGGTCGAGCGCGTCGTTGAACTTGTAGCTCGCCCGGTTGAACGATTCGAGCGGATCGCGAGGATCCTTCTTCACGTTGGGTTGTGACGCGCAACCGGCAAGCAGTGCGGGAATGAGGGCGAAGAGAGCGCTGGCAGGTCGGATCATGGGGTGCGCGAATGATGCAAAGCGGGCGCACATTGTAACAGCCGCGGCAGGCTTTTCATCGCTTGCCGCCTCACTCCAGGGAGTAGCCGCTTCTATGCCTTTATGGAGAGCGCCGCAGATCGCCGACAGGACCTAAGGATCGTTGCCTTTCGGCGACGCCCGGTGCCATCTCAGTATAGGGTGCGCTCATCAACGGCTGACGGCTCACCTTTCTGACACGCACTGATGATAGGTAGTCCCGAATCTCATCCTGACGCGCCTGGAAGCGCTGTCTTTGGACGGATGTGAGATTCGGTGCGGCCAGAGCAAGCTGCAACTGCTGAACGGCGAGTTGCAGGTTCCCCGAAGAGATGTGGTACTCGCTCATATAGAAGTACGCATCACCCGTATCGCCCGCCGCACTGGCTGCAAGCGCAGTGAGCTGAATCTGATCCGGCGTGGGCTGCACGTTGTTGAACACGTCCAGCAGCAACGCGTGAGCTTCTTTGGCACGCCCGTTGTCCATCAACGCCTGTGCGTAGCGGACGGTGAGCGGAACGTTGCGCGGAAAGAGCAGCACCGCGCGCTGGTAAGTGGCGATGCCGTCGTTCTGCATGCCGCCGTCGACTTCAGCCTGCGCCTGCGCCGAATAGAGCAGCGTGAGGTTCTCGTGCTTCTCGACGAGGTCGTGAAGAATTTCCGCAGCTTGCTGGTTCTTGCCACTGGCCATCAGCGCAAGCGCAGTGCCGTACCTCTGCCCGAGCGAGCCTTTTACCGCCTGAGTTTCTTTGGCGTAGCGCGCGGCAATATCCGAATCCTTTTCCGCAGTGATGACACGCAGCCGCTCACGAATACATTCATAGGTGGAGGATTCGATCGCCTTCGGGTGGTCGTACTGCGCGGCGCGTGCTCGTGCCTCGGCGACGCGATTGGCATTCACCGGGTGGGTCTGGATCATCTCCGGAACATACTGCCCCGCGAGGCCTTCCCGGCGCGACATCAGCTCGAAGAAGCTCCCCATGGCGCCCGGGTCGAACCCGGCACCGGCGACGAAGCCGATGCCGACGCGATCCGCTTCGTATTCGTTCGCGCGGGTGAAGTTGACCTGCTGCTGAGCCGCCGCACCCTGAGCGATGGCAATGGCACCTTCCATTGCTCCGCCACCGCCCGCCATGGCGCCGATGAGCACGGCGGCGAGGATGGCCGCCGTCTGAGCAATGCTTTGCTGGCTCTGTGCCCGAATGGTGCGCGCGATGTGCCGCTGGGTAACGTGCGCGATTTCGTGGCCGATGACACTCGCAAGCTCCGACTCATTCCGGGTTGCGAGCACCGTGCCGTAATTCACGCCGATAAAGCCACCGGGCAGCGCGAAGGCGTTGATGGTGCCTTCGCGTACCGCGAAGAATGTGAAGTGACGGTCCCCATCCGGCGCCTGGGCGGCGAGCCGGTTGCCCAGACTCTGCAGGTACTCGGTGACCTCAGGGTCTTCGAGGATGGCTTTCTGATCGCGCAGGCTCTGCACGATCTGCGCGCCCAGCCGATATTCGTCACTTTCGGTAACGACTGCTCCGGCGGGGTTACCAATGTCGGGAAGCTCCGAAGGGGATTGCTCGGCGCTGGCCATGGGAACGCAGGCAATGGCGAGCGTCAGCACTGCTGCCACGCTTGCGATGAACGCAGCGAGGCCACTCAAAACGCGGTTCGAGCGCTTGTCTTGCTTCAGCTCGAAGCGCGCGCGGGGAGTGCGCGAGGGCGCGGGCTGAGGCGATTCGGGCAAGGTGGTCTTGTCGGGCACTGTGTTTGAGGCCGGGGCGTAACCTGCGGTTCGACCGTGAGCCCGCCGGCTAGTTTCCGGCGGTCCTAAAGAATATCCGAAGCGTAGTCCGCCAGCCTCGAACGTTCACCCCGGGTGAGCGTGATATGACCCGAATGTGACCAACCCCTGAAACGGTTCACGGAGTAGGTGAGGCCTGAGCTCATTTCGGTGAGGTACGGCGTGTCGATCTGAGCAATGTTGCCCAGGCAGACGAGCTTGGTGCCCGGCCCGGCACGGGTGATGAGCGCTTTCATCTGCTTGGGCGTGAGGTTCTGCGCCTCGTCCAGGATTACGTAGCGGTTCAGGAACGTGCGCCCGCGCATGAAGTTGAGTGACCGGATCTTGATGCGGTTGCGGAGCAGGTCGTTCGTCGCCGCCCGCCCCCAGTTGCCGCCTTCCTGGCTCTGGGTGAGCACTTCGAGGTTATCCATCAGCGCGCCCATCCAGGGCTCCATCTTTTCCTCTTCCGTGCCGGGCAGGAAGCCGATGTCTTCGCCCAGCGGAATAGTCACGCGCGTCATGATGATTTCGGCGAACCGGTTCGTCTCGAGCGTCTGCATGAGCCCCGCCGCGAGCGCCAGCAGCGTCTTGCCCGTGCCGGCCGGGCCGAGCACCGTGACGAGGTCGATTTCCGGATCCATCAGCAGGTTCAGCGCGAAATTCTGTTCGCGGTTGCGCGCGACGATGCCCCACACGCTGTGCCGGTCGCTGCGATAGTCCCTGATGAGCTCGAGGGTGGCCTTCTCGCCTTCGAGTTTGCGCACGATGGCCTCGATTCCCTGCGGACTATCTTCGTACACGCACTGGTTCATCTGCCACTCGGTGACCGACGGGCCGGTGACTTCGTAGAACGTGCGCTCGCCTTCCTTCCAGGAGCGCATGTCCTTGCCGTGGCTCTCCCAGAAATTCGCGGGAAGCGCGGTCATGCCCGAATACAGGACGTCCGAATCTTCGAGCGTCTTGTCGCTGTAGTAGTCCTCCGCATGCACGCCCAGCACGGCGGCCTTGATGCGCAGGTTGATGTCTTTCGAGACGAGCACGACGCGCGCGTCCGGGTTTTCCTGCTGGAGCGCTATGGTCTGGCCGAGGATTGCGTTGTCGGCACCGCTCCCCGGCAAACTCTGCGGCAGGGTGGCGGAAAGCTCGCGCGTCTGGAAATAGAGGCGCCCGGAGGAGCCCTTCTTGCCGTGGTTGCCCGAGTAGTCCGAGAGCAGCGTGAGCCCGCGGTCGATCTGCTCCTTGTCGACGCCGCGCATCATCTCATCGAGGAAGCGGCTCACCTGGCGCACGTTGCGGGACTGCTCGGAGAGGCCTTTCTTATGCGCATCGAGCTCTTCGAGCACGATCATGGGCAGGAAGACGTCGTGCTCTTCGAAACGGAATATCGCGGTGGGGTCGTGCATGAGCACGTTCGTGTCGAGCACGAAGAGGCGCCGGACCTGAGTCGTTTTAACGTTCGGTTCGGCGTCTGCGCGGGCGCCGGCCGGAGTAGTGTCAGAGAGACTTCGCCGCTTCAAGAACTTCCTCCACGTGACCCGGTACTTTCACGCCGCGCCATTCATGGCGCAGCACACCTTCGGCGTCAATGAGAAACGTGCTTCGGACGATGCCGAGGTACTTGCGCCCGTAGAGGCTCTTTTCCTGGATGACATCGAACAGCTTGCAGACTTTCTCGTCTTCGTCCGACAGCAGGTCGAACGGCAGTTTTTCCTTCTCACGGAACCTGTCGTGAGACTTGAGGCTATCGCGCGAGATGCCAAGCACGCGAACCTTCGCTTTGCGAAACGCGGCGTGGAGGTCGCGGAACCCCTGGCTTTCGGTCGTGCAGCCCGTGGTCATGTCCTTCGGGTAGAAGTAGATCACGACCTTCTCGCCCTTCGACTCGCGGAGCTTCCAGGTCTTGCCACCCGTGATGGCCACGCTGAAATCGGGAACTTTGCGATCGACCGTCACTTTCGCCATGTCGCCTCGCCCTTGCACACGGTCAGGACTTCACCGGCTCGAGGATCGCATCGAGATTCAGAGAGTCGCAGAACTCCATGAATTCTTCGCGAAGATGGGCTACGTGAATGCGGCTCGGCACGTTCACGATCATCTGCACGGAAAACATGGGGGCGCCCGTGTGCGCAGCCGGGTAGCTGCGCGTGGACACTTCAGCAATGTCTATGCCGCGGGTCGAGAAGAAGCCCGACAGGCCGGAGACGATGCCGCTCTGGTCGAGGCACACGACATCGATGGAATACGGCAGCATGTCTGTGCGCGCCGCGCGAGGCTCGGTGCGCTTCAGGTGGATGCTGAGACTGTTGCCTTCGGCCAGCCGCTTGAGCTCGGTTTCGAGCTTCGCCAGCGCGTGCCAGTTGCCGGACACCAGCAGCAGCATGGCGAACTCGGACCCGAGGTTTGCCATGCGGCTTTCGCTGATGTTGCCGCCGCATTCGCTGATGACGCGGGTGAGCTCGTGAACCATCCCCGTGCGGTCGCCGCCGATCGCCGAAACGGCCAGGTGCTGCTTCATCTTCGGGAGTGTTGGGGGGTCCGTTATGCCGGCGGGCAGTGTACCACCGGGCGCGAACTCGATAGTGACATCGGCTAAGATAACGGGGCGCCTCCCGGCGCAGACCTCAATT
>JBDTUL010000460.1:0-5251 GCA_040007735.1 Gammaproteobacteria bacterium
TACAATGCCGGCCACTCGCGCCCCCGCGAGGTCAACAGCTCGAGGCTCATGATGGCCTTCCCGGTGCGTGCCTGCGCGCTGATCGGCAGGTTCGTCGATCCGCGCGTCGCGGAGTCGGTGGGCATTCTGCTGCCCCACCTGAAATCGCACGGCGTACAGGTGTTGATGATCGACAACGGCGACCTTCCGGAAGGCCTGCCCGACGTCATCCGCGTGCCCGAGCTCGAACTGGCAAAACGGGCCGACCTGGTGGTCGCCATCGGTGGCGACGGCACCCTCCTCTACGCAGCCCGGCTGGTCGCGAAACACGGGGTGCCTCTGCTGGGCATCAATCGCGGACGCCTCGGGTTCCTGACGGACATCATGCCGCAGGACATCGTCGACGCTATCGATGCCGCCCTGGGCGGCAAGCTTCAGAGCGAACCGCGCACGCTGCTGCGCGCCTGCCTGCATACGCCGGACGGCACCTCAATCGAATCCCTCGCGCTGAACGACGTGGTGCTGCAGAAAGCCGCCACGGGCCGAATGCTGGATTTCGAAACCCAGGTGAACGGGCGGTATTTGAATACGCATGCCGGCGACGGCCTCGTCGTCGCCACGGCGACGGGCTCTACTGCCTACGCGCTCTCTTGCGGTGGACCCATCATCGAGCCGCAGCTGGATGTGCTGGTGCTCGCGCCCATCTGCCCCCATACATTGTCGGACCGCCCGGTCGTGGTGTCCGCGCGCTCGGTCATAGAGATCAAACTGATCGAGCGATACGAAACCTTTGCTCAGGTCGCCTGCGACGGCGTGGTCATCGGCGAGCTGGCGCCTGAGGGGCGGCTCGAGGTGCAGGCCGCCGAAGAGCGCATTACGCTGCTCCACCCCGCCGCACACGATTACTACCGCCTGCTGCGTTCCAAGCTTCAATGGGGTCGCGGCGGGCGCGACCTTTCGCGCTGAAAGACACACCATGCTCACTCATCTGCAAATTCGCGACTTCGCCATCATCGATTCCATCGAGCTGGAGTTCCGGCCAGGGCTTACGGTGCTCACCGGTGAAACCGGCGCTGGTAAATCCATCGTGGTGGATGCCCTGCAGCTTCTTTCCGGCGGCCGCGCCGGTGCAGAAGTCGTTCGGGCAGGGTCGGAGCGTGCGGAGATTTCCGCGACGTTCGATCTGCTGCGCGCGCCGCGTGAACTCAAGCGCTGGCTCGATGAGCAGTCGATTTCCGCGGAGGCGGAGCTTTCCGTGCGGCGCGTAGTGGCCACCGATGGGCGTTCGCGCGCGTACCTCAACGGGCAGCTGGTGCCCGTGCAGATTCTTCGCGATCTCGGCACCATACTCATCGACATTCACGGGCAGCATGAATTTCAGTCACTGACGCGAGGCGCAGCCCAGCGCGAGTTGCTCGATGACTTCGGCCGCCACGATGGGTTGGTCGGCCAGGTGGGTATTGCACACCGGGTATGGAACGGCCTTCTCAATCGCATGCTCGATCTCGAAGGCAAGGCGCGCGATCGCGACGCCCGTCTCGACTTGCTGCGCTATCAAGTGCGTGAGCTGGAAGCTCTGCAACTGGTCGAAGGCGAAGTCGCACAGTTGAATGAAGAGCGTGGCCGCCTCGCCAATCGCGGCCGGCTCGCGGAAGCAGCGCAGACCGCACTTCACCAGCTTTATGAAAGCGATGACGGCAGCGCTCACGCAGCCGTAGGCCGCGCGCTGCAAGCGGTTCGCGGACTGGCGGCCATCGATTCGAAGCTGGGAACGGTGCTGCCGCTGGTCGAAGAAGCGGCCATCCAGATCCGCGAAGCCTCACGCCAGTTACAGCACTATCTCGAAGGGCTGGACATGGACACCGCCCGGCAAGATCTGGTGGAGAAGCGCCTTGCGGCCATCGAAGAGCTGGCCCGCAAGCATCGCGTGACTCCGGAAGAGTTGATCCTGCGTGCCGGCCAGCTCAAAACAGAACTGGTGGACGTGGAGCGCGCCGAATCAGATCTCGCCGTCGTTCGCAAGGAACAGGCTGCGGCGCTCGAAGGCTATCGCACGCTCGCAGCACAGCTCTCGGCGCGTCGCGCGACGGCGGGGCGCACACTGGCCAAGGACATCACCGCTCGCATGCAGACACTCGGCATGGCGGGCGGTCGCTTTCAAGTGGAGATCGCTCCGCACGGCTCCACCGAGCCCGCACCTCACGGCGTGGATCAGATCGAGTTTCGAGTCACTGCGAACCCCGGGCAGCCGTTGCGGCCGCTCGCGAAAGTGGCTTCGGGCGGCGAGCTATCTCGCCTGTCACTCGCCGTGCAGGTGTCGTGCGCTGCGCGCGAAACCCGCTGCATGGTGTTCGACGAAGTGGACTCCGGCATCGGCGGCGCAGTCGCCGAGATAATCGGACGAGAGTTGCGATCGCTCGCCGAGAGCAGCCAGGTGCTGTGCGTAACTCACCTGCCGCAGGTGGCATCCCAGGCTCACCACCATCTGCGCGTGACCAAGCTGACGGACGGCAAGACCACGCGTACCCACCTCACCGAGTTGAAGCCGGACGAGCGCGTGGAAGAGCTTGCCCGAATGCTGGGCGGCATCGAGATCACGACCAAGGCGCGCGAACACGCCCGCGAGATGCTGAATCGGACGGACAACCCGTCGGCGGTACCCGCCGCGCCGGCCCGCCCGAAGGCCTCGACTTCGAAGCGCAGGAACTAAGAGTCGCCCGCCCGGGCGTAGCTACGCGCAGCGGCAGGCGGCTGCGCGCCCCTGGCAAAAACCGCGCTTTTTGCCGCTGGCAACGAAGGCAATGTCCGAAAAAGCGCCGGGCCGCGCAGGCCGCAGGCGACTTTTTTCCAATGAACTCAGTGAATGAGCTGATTCATCTGGAAAATCGGCAGCAGCATTGCAAAAACAATGCCCATGACGAACAACCCCATGCCGACGATCAGCAGTGGCCCGAGCAGGCCCACCAGCGCGTCGAGCAAACCATCCAGCTCGCGCTCCTGGCTGATGGCCGAGCGTTCGAGCATCTGCTCGAGCTCGCCGCTCGACTCGCCGCTCGAGATGAGGTGAATGGTCATGGGCGGGAACAGCTTGCTCTGGCCGAGCGAGCGGCCGATAGGCGCGCCTTCGCGCACCTTGGAGGCGGCTTCCAGCACGGCGTCGCGCATGGGCAGGTTCGTTACGACGTCGCCTGAGATGCGCAGTGCGTCCAGGATCGGCACGGAGCTGCCCGAGAGAATGCTCAGGGTGCGGGTGAACCGCGCCGTGTTGAAGCCCCGGGTGAGCTTGCCGATGAGGGGCAGGCTCAGTTGAAACAGATGGTAACGGCGCTTTGCGGCTGGGTTGCGCAGCCAGCGCTTGAAGCCGAACGCGATCAGCCCCAGGGCGATCAGCGTGTAGATGCCGTACACCCGGAAAAAATCGCTCACGAGGATCAGCAACTGGGTGATGAACGGCAGCTTCGCCTTGCTGGACTCGAACACCTCGATGACCTTCGGCACCACGTAGACCAGCAGGCCCGACACGATGCCGAAACACATGACCGAGAGCACAATCGGGTAAAGCATCGCACCCAGGATCTTCTGGCGGGTGACTTCGCGGTTCTCCGTGTAGTCCGCGAGACGCTCCAGGATGGTGTCGAGATGCCCCGACTGCTCGCCGGCGGCCACCGTGGCGCGATAGATCTCGGGAAACACTTTCGGGAACTCGTTGAAGCCGTCGGCCAACGTGTGTCCCTCCATCACCTTCGAGCGCACGCCGAGCACGATGCTTTGCACCCGCGGCTTCTCGGTCTGCTGGGACACGGCTAGCAGGGATTCCTCGAGCGGGAGGCCGGCGCGCACCAGGGTGGCGAGCTGGCGGGTGAAGAGGGCGAGGTCGGAAGCGGAGACCCGCTTCACCAGGGAGAACTTCTTCTGCTGGATGGCTTCCTTCTGCGCGACTTCGCTCACCGTGACCGGGAGCAGCTGTTTCTCGCGCAGGAGCTGGCGGACCTGCCTCGCAGTGTCCCCTTCGATAACACCCTTGCGCTCGCGTCCGCCCGCCTCCAGCGCGGTGTATTCGAAGGCACCCATGGGCAGTGAAGTCCTCTTCAGTCCTCGCGCGTGACGCGGAGGACTTCTTCTATGGTCGTCACGCCCTTGATGATTTTCGCGCGGCCGTCATCGCGGATGGAGGGCGTCATGGTGCGAGCATAGCGCTCGAGGTCGTGCTCTGCCGCACCGTCGTGAATCATGGTTCGCATCTGGTCGTCGACCACCACCAGTTCGTAAATGCCCGTGCGCCCGCGGTAGCCGCCCGTCGGGTCTCGCCCCGGGCGATACAGCGTGGGCGAGCGCTCGCCATCTTTCAGGTTCAAGAGACGCCGCTCGTATTCGCCAGCGGTGAAGGCTTGCTTCGACTCCGGGCTCAGCACGCGCACCAGGCGCTGTGCGACCACTCCGATGAGACTGGAGGAGAGCAGGAAAGGTTCGATGCCCATGTCGCGAAGACGCGTGACAGCGCCCACGGCAGTGTTCGTGTGGAGCGTGGAGAGCACGAGGTGACCCGTGAGAGACGCCTGCACGGCGATCTGCGCCGTCTCGAGGTCACGGATTTCTCCGATCATGACCACGTCAGGGTCCTGGCGGAGAATGGCGCGCAGGCCGCGCGCGAAGGTCATCTCCACCTTCGTGTTCACCTGCGTCTGGCCGATGCCGTCGATGTAGTACTCGATCGGATCTTCCACCGTCATGATGTTGCGGGTGTTGTCGTTCAGCCGCTCGAGGCCGGCGTACAGCGACGTGGTCTTGCCGGAGCCGGTGGGGCCCGTGACGAGCAGGATGCCGTGCGGCTTGAAGATGAGCTCGTCGATGAGCTTTTCGGTCTGCGCTTCCATGCCGAGCGAGTTCAGCTCGAGGCGGCCCGCCTGCTTGTCCAGCAAACGAAGCACGACACGCTCGCCGTGGCCCGATGGAATGGTGGAGACGCGAACG
The DNA here is from genome assembly GCA_040007735.1 of Gammaproteobacteria bacterium. Classification (GTDB taxonomy): domain Bacteria; phylum Pseudomonadota; class Gammaproteobacteria; order Steroidobacterales; family Steroidobacteraceae; genus JADGHX01. The sequence goes on from JBDTUL010000460.1 coordinate 4,951, forward strand.
TCGACCGCGCGCCCGGCGATCTTGAGGCTGATGCGGCCGTCCTGGGGCAGGCGCTTCTCGGCGATGTCGAGTTTCGACATGACCTTGATGCGCGAGACCACCAGAGGCGCGACCGCGCGCTTCGACTGAAGCACTTCACGCAGCACACCGTCCACGCGGAATCGCACGACGAGCCTGTTCTCGAACGGCTCGACGTGAATGTCGGACGCGTTCTCTTTCACCGCCTGCGTGAGCACGGCGTTGATGAGCCGGATGATCGGCGCATCGTCTTCGCTCTCGAGCAGGTCGGCCTGTTCGGGCA
>JBDTUL010000461.1:0-5244 GCA_040007735.1 Gammaproteobacteria bacterium
CTGGTGCACTACGCGAAACGCGGCCTGCGCGTGGCGCGCCTCAAAGGCGGCGACCCGTTCATCTTCGGGCGCGGCGGGGAGGAAATCGAAGTGCTCGCGGCGAACGGAATTCCGTATGTGGTGGTGCCTGGCATTACCGCAGCGCTCGGCGCGGCCGCTGCGGCGGGCATTCCGCTCACGCATCGACGGCTTGCTCAGAGTGTCACGTTCGCAGCCGGTCATGCGCTGGACGATGAGACGCTCGATTGGAAATCCCTCGCCCAGCCCCACCACACCGTCGTGTTCTACATGGGTGTCGCGCAGTTGCCGCGAATCGTTGCCCGGTTGCTCGAGGCCGGCGCATCGCCGACCCATCCTGCCGCGCTCATCGAGCGCGGCTCGCTGGCCGATCAACGCGTGGTTCGCGGATCGATCAGCAGCATCGTGCAGCTGGCGCGCGATGCGAAGGTTGCGCCGCCTGCACTGTTGATTGTTGGGGAAGTTGCCTCGCTCGCTCGAGCAGACCATGACGTACTGGCGGTTGCCGGGAGCCTCGAATGACCATTGCTGCTGACGCCGCTGCCGGTGTCACCGCCGGTTTTGCCGGCACTATCGGCAACACGCCGCTCATCCGGCTCAAAGGCCTGAGTGAGGAAACCGGCTGCGAGATCCTCGGCAAGGCCGAATTCATGAATCCGGGCGGCTCGGTGAAAGATCGCGCCGCTCGCGGCATCATCGAGGACGCGGAAGCGCGCGGCCAGCTCAAACCCGGCGGCATCGTGGTCGAAGGCACGGCGGGGAACACGGGCATCGGGCTCGCCCATGTCTGCAACGCGCGCGGCTATCGCTGCGTCATCGTGATGCCGGACAACCAGTCCGCGGAAAAGTACAAGCTCATCGAAATGCTCGGCGCGGAGGTGCACAAGGTGCCTACCGTTCCGTACAGCAATCCGAATCAATATCAGAAGGTGGCGGGCCGGCTCGCCGCATCGCTGCCGAACGCCATCTGGTCGAACCAGTTCGACAACACGGCGAACCGCGACGCGCACTTCGAGACCACAGGCCCGGAAATCTGGGCGCAGACCACGGGACGCGTGAGCGCATTCGTCTCGGCAAGCGGCACGGGCGGAACGTTTGCCGGTGTGTCGGAATTCCTGAAGTCGAAGAACCCCAAGGTTCGCTGTGTGCTCGCGGATCCGCCGGGCAGCAGTCTCTACGAATACGCGAAGAATGGCGCGTTGAAGGCCACGGGCTCAGGCTCGATCACCGAAGGCATCGGCATCGGCCGCATCACCGCCAACATGGCGACGGCCCGCATCGACGATGCGGTTCATATCGAAGATCCCGAAACGGTTGCCTGTGTCTATCGGCTGTTGCAGGAGGAAGGGCTGTTCCTCGGCAGCACCAGCGGCATCAACGTGGCGGCTGCGGTTCGCGTTGCCCGGACGCTGGGGCCCGGCCACACCATCGTCACCATCCTCTGCGATGGCGGCGCGAAATATCAGTCCCGCCTGTTCAACCCTGAATGGCTCGCGCAGAAAGATCTGGCGAGATTCGTGTCCCCGGTGCCGCCCGGACGCGCGCCGATTACTTTGGAGAAAGCACTTGTCGCCTGAACGCACGAAGCTCGCAACGGTCACGGACGCGGTCATTGTCGGAGCCGGTCCAGTGGGCCTGTTCCAGGTATTCGAGCTGGGCCTGCTCGGTTTGCGCGCGGAGCTCATCGATTCGCTGCCGCAGATCGGCGGGCAGTGCACGGAGCTGTACCCGGACAAGCCCATCTATGACATTCCCGCCATTCCGGTGTGCACGGCGCGCGAGTTGATCGAGCGGCTCGCCGAGCAGATCAAGCCGTTCGGCGCGGGCCTGCACCTGGGGCAGGAAGTCACCACCGTTCAGCGTCGTGAGGATGGGCGGTTTGACGTGGAGACCAGCCGTGGCGCGCGGTTCGATGCCGGCGCGGTGATCGTCGCCGCGGGTGTGGGTTCGTTTCAGCCGCGCAAGCTCAGCGTGCCAGGAGCCGATGCGCATGAGGGCACCGCCCTTCACTATCGTGTCAAGGATGCGGAAGCCTTTCGCGGCAAGGATCTGGTCATTCTCGGTGGCGGAGACTCGGCGCTCGACTGGACTGTCTCGTTCGCAGAAAGCGCGAACAGTGTGGTGCTCATTCACCGGCGCTCGGATTTCCGTGCGGCGCCGGCTTCCGTGGAGCGAATGCACGCGCTTCGCGAAGAGCACCGGGTAGACTTCATTGAAGGCCAGGTGCCGTCGATCGTGGAAGAGGACGGAGTCCTGAAGGGCATCCGCGTCACCAGCCGTGACGGGCTCACGCGCACCGTGTCGCTGGATCATCTGCTCGTGTTCTGGGGGTTGTCGCCCAAGCTCGGGCCGATCGCGAACTGGGGCATGGCGCTCAATCGCAAGACCATTCCGGTGGATACGCAGCGGTTCCAGACGAACGTTCCGGGGCTGTATGCCATTGGGGATATCAACGACTACCCGGGCAAGAAGAAGCTCATTCTGTCGGGCTTCCACGAGGCTGCCCTTGCCGCATTCGCTGTTAAGGAATACCTGAGCCCCGGACAGAAGGTTCACCTTCAGTACACCACTACGAGCCCCCTGCTCCAGAGGCGACTGGGGGTGACGGGCGAGGCGGAGGAAGGGTCGCTGGGTTCGGCCAGGACGGGGTAACTTTCCCGGATTCCGCTCTGGCAGCGTCGCTCTCGCGTTTCGCTAGCAGAGCGTAGCTTCCGGCAACCGCAGACGCTCCGGTCCTGAATAGAAGAAAAAAAGGTATTTTCTCAGCCGCCCGGCGATTGAAGGCTTCCGCCGAGCCTCTGAATCAAGAGCCCTCAATCGCCGGGCGGCTGATACTTGACCCGCTCATCGCGCTCCCGGAGCATGCGGCGCGCCGCCACCCCGCGCGCCAGGCTCTTTCGGGCTGATGACCCAGATTCTAAGTCCAGCGGAAATCGTCGCTCTAAAACTGAGTCTCGAAATCGCCGCCCGTAGCGTGCTGTGCAGCCTGCCGCTCGCCGTGCTGGTCGCGTGGCTGCTCACGCGAGTCCGGTTCCCCGGCCGAACACTGTTCGACGCATTCGTTCACCTGCCTCTCGTATTACCACCCGTAGCCGTGGGCTACGTCTTGCTGGTCTTGTTTGGAACGCGCGGCCCCATCGGCGGCTGGCTGAGCCGAACGTTCGGCATCGAGATCGCGTTCAGCGCCACCGGCGCCGCGCTGGCCACCGCGGTAATGACCTTTCCGCTCATGGTGCGCGCCATCCGCATCGCCCTCGAAAACGTCGACCGCGGCCTCGAAGCCGCCGCGCGTACGTTGGGGGCAGGTCCGTTCGATCGGTTCGCAACCGTCACCCTCCCCCTCATGCTTCCGGGCATTCTCGCTGGCGTCGTCACGGCGTTCTCCGCGTCGCTGGGAGAGTTCGGCGCGGTGATTACGTTTGTGTCGAACATCCCCGGCGAGACGCGCACGTTACCGTTGGCGCTCTACACCGCTATTCAATCGCCCGATGGCGATGCCGTTGCCACACGGCTCGCGATCATCTCCTTCGTGCTGGGGCTGGGCGGCCTGCTGCTGGCCGAGTTTCTGGCGCGGCGCATGCGCTGGCGATTGGGACGCTGAGTGTTAAGCGTTGCGCTCAACAAGCGGCGGGACGGCTTTGCGTTGCAGGTTGCGTTCGACGCGCCCACTCCGGGTGTCGTCGCGCTATTCGGGCGTTCCGGCTGCGGAAAATCCACCACGGTCGATCTGATTGCCGGGCTCCTGGAGCCGGATGAGGGCCACGTGCGGCTGGACGACGTCGCATTGCTCGATACCCACGCGCGCATCTCCGTGCCGGCAGAGCGGCGTCGCATCGGATACGTGTTCCAGAACTCGCGTTTGTTTCCCCACCTCAGTGCGGGCGGAAATCTTCGCTACGGATTGAAGCGTGCCCGCCACGTCGAGCAGCGTATCGGGTTCGATGAGGTCGTGTCGCTGCTGGGCCTCGGCTCATTGCTCGAGCGAAGACCACATCACCTCTCGGGCGGGGAGCGTCAGCGTGTGGCATTGGGACGCGCCCTGCTCTCGCAGCCCCGGTTGCTGCTGCTCGATGAGCCGCTCGCTTCGCTGGATGCCGCAAGGCGCGAGGAAGTGCTGCCTTACTTCGAAGCACTGCGTGATCGGTTGTCGATTCCGATGATATACGTGAGCCATCAGTTCGATGAGGTTCTGAGGCTGGCCACTCACGTTGTGTTGCTCGACTCAGGCAAAGTCGTGGCGCAGGGCTCACCATGCGAAGTGAGTTTGCAGCCGGAGCTGCGCGCGATTGTTGGGCCGGAAGCGGTGGGCGCTGTGCTTGACGGCACCATTGCGTCGGTTGACCCGGCACGGCGGCTCGCGGAATTACGGCTGGGGCGCGGTGTGCTTCACATCGGTGCGCGCGACGTGCGAGTGGGAGCGAACGTGCGCGTGCAGCTTTTGGCCCGCGACATCATTCTCGCTACGGTGCCGCCGCACTCTCTTAGCGTTCGCAATTGCATCGAGGGCGTGGTGGACGATGTGCTGGATGACGATGAGGATGCGAAGCTCATTCGCGTCGACATTGGTGGCGCGATAGTGCTGTCACGCGTGACGCCCGATGCCGTGGAAGCGCTGTGCCTGCAGCGCGGACAGCGGGTGTGGGTACTCATCAAGGCTGTCTCGATGCGCGGGCACACATTTATTTCGCCGCCTGCGCCCAGATCTCCTTGAATTTCCCTTCAGATCTGGGTCTCCATACCCAACAAGAAAAAGAAAATCTCCGCCGCCCGGCGATTGAGGGCTCTTCGGCTGCAGATCCACAGCCCTCAATCGCCGGGCGGCTGGAGACATCCATCGAGCTTACAAGCTCAGAAAGCTACTTCGCCGGCCACCCCTCCAGCTCCGCAACGAAGGTCTGCAAAAACAGGTTGCCCTGATGCCCATCCATCACCCGATGGTCAATGGTGAGCGTCACGTAACACTTCGGCTTGATCGCAATGGTCTCAGACCCATTCTCCTCAACCACCACAACGCGCCTCTCCAGCTTGCCAACCCCAAGAATGGCCGACTGCGGCTGATTGATCACGATGGGCGCCGCGACGAGGCTGCCGCTGACCCCGTGGTTCGAGAGGGTAAACGTGCCGCCGCGCACATCCGACGGCTGAAGGCGCCCTTCACGCGCCGCCGTAACCAACGCGTGCAGGCCCTTTGCTATCTCAAACAGATCTCGAGATTCAACGTTTCGC